>NZ_CAIJDS010000029.1:0-86080 GCF_903819475.1 Rhodococcus sp. UFZ-B548 | reverse complement strand
CACTCTGCGGCGGCGGCGGACAAGGCGACGCACTCATCATCCGCGTCCCCAAGGCTTGAGTGTCTAAATACACCTGAACGAGCGCTCTCGCTCTGCGACGCCCCGTGGTTTTGCTCACACAACTACGGGGCGTCGTAGTTGTTCGGGCACAATGGCCTCATGGCGAACATCTTTGACGTATCCACTCCCGCGAAACGCTTCCGTCTGGTGGCGTGGTGGGAAGCTGTGACCTGGGCGGCCTTGCTGGTTGCCATGTTCTTCAAGTGGGTCCTCGGACACGAAGAAGCGATTCGCATCCCCGGAATGGTCCACGGCACCGCGGGCTTCCTGGTGTTCATCGTTGTTGCTCTGCTGACTGCGTGGTCGCTCAAGTGGGATATCAAGACCACGATCCTTGCGCTGATCTCGAGCGTTCCCCCGTTCGGCACCGTCATATTCGAACGCTGGGCAGTGCGAAACGGCAAGCTCGGCGAGCTGTCCACGGAGTTCGAGGCGTCCAAGGGCAACGCGGCGCTCGTCTGAGTGCTGCATCCCTCTACGTAGCTTCGCGCAACTCGTGACAAACTGGGAGTCGTGACTCGACCAGGTTCCAGGCCCCCCGCGCGTTCGTCCGCAGTTGCTGCCGCCATGAGCGGCGCAGTCGACTTGTCCGCCTTCAAAGAGCGGGCCACGGCCCCACCACCGCCGCGTAACACCAGCGGCGACGGGGCCGTTTCTGCTGTCTCCGAGGCAGTGATCGAGGTGACCGAGGAGAACTTCGAAAGCGAAGTCCTGCTGAAGTCGAGCCAGGTGCCGGTCATCGTCAACATCGGTGGCCGCGCATACGAGCCCTCGGTCGTGTTCACCGAAGTTCTCGAATCATTGGCGGCGCGCGCCGGCGGCAAGTGGATTCTTGCCAACGTCGACGTCGACGTGAGTCCTCGCATCGCGCAGGCATTCGGTGTCCAGTCGGTGCCGACGGTTGTTGCCGTCGCAGCTGGTCAGCCGTTGGCCGATTTTCAGGGCGCTCAGCCAGAGGCGCAGCTCAGCCAGTGGTTCGACGCAGTGCTCCAAGCTGTCGAGGGCAAGTTGAGTGGGCCGGTGTCCGACGGGGACGAACCGGTGGAGGAGGTCGAGGATCCACGCTTCGTGGCCGCTGAAACCGCGCTGGACGGGGGCGATCTCGACGCCGCCATCGCTGCGTACCAGATGATTCTCGACGCCGAACCCAACAATGCGGAGGCCAAGAGCGCTGTCCGCCAGGTGAAGTTCATGGCCCGGGTTCAGGGCGTCGATCCCGAGTCGATCGCGGCCGCGGATGCTGATCCGTCCAATCTCGAACTGCAGTTCGCTGCGGCCGACCTGGAAATGTTCGCCCAGCAACCCGAGGCGGCGTTCGCGCGCTTGATCTCGGTGGTTTCGCGAACCGCCGGCGACGACAAGGCCGCAGCGCGGACGCGCCTGCTCGAGCTGTTCGAACTGTTCGACCCGGCAGAACCGATCGTCATCGCGGCCCGACGTAAGTTGGCTTCCGCTCTCTACTGACGTGTGGACCGGCAGCCGCTACTCCGTGTAGCGGCTGTCGCACACTTCCCGGCCACCCAGTACGCCGGTCCGGAACGCGTCTACGCGTGCAAACCCGCTCGGCACCGTCTCACCGTTGACGTCACTGGCAGCAAGGCCGTCGGTCAGCAGCCCCGATACGGCTTCGTCGAGGTCACCAGGGGAGAGTGTGACCTGAGCCCCGGACGCCGCGGCGTTGGTGGGACTGAGCGCTGCGGTGATGACGCCGGACAGGCAGGCGGCGCGCAAGGCAGTCTGCGGAGTGTCGAGCGATTGGCCGTTCTCCTTCTGCATCGCGAGGGTGTACCGCGACGCGAGCAGGACGTAGGCGTTGTAGTCACCGGTGATGTTGGTCTGGATCAACTCGCGCCGTCCGACGCGACCCGGCGTGCCGCGCTCGGCCAGGTCGTCGACGCTGATTCCGATGGTGTTCGTCGACGGGCAGTACGAGACGGGCTCGGTCGCAACGGCGTCGCTGCACCCGGTGTCTGCGCCGGTGAACACGACCTTCGGCGGCTCGGGTAGATCGAAGATCGCTTGGAATGTCTTCACGAACTCGTCGAGCGTTGCCTCGGTGACAGGCAGTTCTCCGGAGTCGTTGCCTTCGGCGAATTGCTGCGGGAGGTCTGCGCGTCGTGACTCGATTTCGTCGGCGTCCATCTTCGCGCAGGCGCCGGCGCCGTCGGTGAAGCCGATCTGAGTGGCGGTGACGCGCTCGAACGCCGAACCATGGTGGCTCTCAGGATCATTAGGGTCTTCGTCGCGGATGGCGACCGCCGAGGCCAACACCTTGTTGAGGCCGTCGGAGGTGTTCATCGTGAAGTGTGCGGCCTTGTCCTCGGCGACGTGTCGCAAGAAGGCGCCACCGAAACAGTCGGCTTGCTGTTCTCGCACCAGGGCCGCATCTCGTTTGCCGCCGACGATCCCGGCTTTGCGTTGAACGGCGTGGCCGTACTCGTGCGCGAAGATGAAGGCGACGGCCACTTCGCCGAACTTCTCGCGTACCTCGGGCAGTAGCAGTTCGCGATCCCAACCGATGGTGTGATCGATGCTGCAGTACCCGGCGTTGATGAGTTCTTCGGTGGTCTCTTCGCAGAAGTCCGGGCTGTTCGATTCGGTGGGGTCCCACGAGATCAGCTCGTCGACCGGCTCGAAGGGCTTGTCGAACAGAGCCGGGTACTCGGCGGCCCAGTAAGTTTCGATGTCGGTGATGGCATTGGCCGCCAGGGCGTCGATGTCCCCGCCGTCGGTACCGGTGATTGCTCGGTCGGCATTGGGGGCTCCCGGGCGCAATCCGCTGGGGCCTGCTGTTGCGTCGAGTCCGGCGACGCGGAACGGATCGTGATAGATCGAGACGGCGTGCCCGTTCGTTCCGCTGGCACAACCGGCGAGCAGTGCGGCCACTGCGAACAGTGACGACGTGACAATGACTACTCGCCGGCCGACCATCAACGCTCCAGACTTATCCAAATCGCTCCAGCAGCTGGCAGCGCCACCTGTGCGGAGGCTGGCCGACCGTGCCACGAACGCGACGTTGCCGTGACCGCTCCGAGGTTCCCGACTCCGGAGCCGCCATACACCTCGGCATCGGTGTTGAGAATTTCCACCCATCGGCCGGGCTCTGGTAGCCCGACGCGGTAGCTCGAGTGCTCACTGCCCGAAAAGTTGAACAGGCAGGCGACAATCGAACCGTCAGTACCGTAACGCAGAAAACTGAGGACGTTGTTCTCGGTGTCGTTGGCGTCGATCCAGGAGTATCCGCCGGGGGAGGTGTCGAGGGTCCACATCGCCGGATGGCGTCGGTACGCGGAGTTGAGATCTCCGACCAGTCGCTGGACGCCGCGGTGGAGAGTGCCGGTGTACTGATCGTCGAGTTGCCACCAGTCGAGGCCGCGTTCTTCGGACCATTCCGCGCTCTGACCGAACTCCTGTCCCATGAACAGCAGTTGCTTGCCCGGATGCGCCCACATGTACGCAAGCAGTGAGCGTAGGCCGGACGCCTTGGCGAAGTCGTTGCCGGGCATCCGGGTCCACAGAGTTCCCTTGCCGTGCACCACTTCGTCATGGCTGATCGGTAGCAGGTAGTTCTCACTCCACGCGTACATCAGCGAGAAAGTGATCTCGTGATGGTGGTAAGTCCGGTGCACCGGGTCGTGACCGAGGAATCCGAGGGTGTCGTGCATCCACCCCATGTTCCATTTCATGTTGAACCCGAGGCCACCGACATTGGTCGCCCGAGTGACTCCGGGCCACGCCGTCGACTCCTCGGCGACGGTGACGACTCCTCGGTGGTTCTTGTGGACGGTGGCGTTCATCTCCTGCAGGAACGCAACAGCTTCGAGATTCTCGCGGCCACCGTGAATGTTGGGAGTCCATCCACCTTCCGGACGTGAGTAGTCCAGGTACAGCATCGATGCGACGGCGTCGACGCGCAGTCCGTCGATGTGGAACTCCTCGAGCCAGAAGAGCGCGTTGGCGACGAGGAAGTTCCGGACCTCGCGGCGACCGAAGTCGAATACGTATGTGCCCCAGTCCAACTGCTCGCCGCGACGCGGATCGGCGTGCTCGTACAACGGCGTTCCGTCGAAACGGGCAAGCGCCCATTCGTCTTTGGGGAAGTGCGCAGGCACCCAGTCGACGATGACGCCTATCCCTGCGGCATGCAGGTGGTCGACGAACCACCGGAAGTCATCCGGGGTGCCGAAGCGGGAGGTCGGTGCGTAGTACGAGGTGACCTGGTACCCCCACGATCCACCGAACGGATGCTCGGAGACGGGCAGCAGTTCGACGTGGGTGAATCCGGTTTCGGTGACGTATACGGCGAGTTGCTCGGCCATCTGCCGGTAGTCGAGTCCCGGACGCCACGATCCGAGGTGCACCTCGTACACGCTCATCGGGGACTGCGAAGGGTCGACACCAGCGCGGGTTTCCAGCCAGGCCGCGTCGTTCCATTCGTGCGAACTGGTGGTCACTCGCGACGCCGTCGCCGGCGGTACCTCGGTACCGAATGCCATGGGATCGGCCTTGTCGCGAACCGAGCCGTCGTGGCCGTGGACCCGGAACTTGTACAGCGAACCGACTGCGATGTCGGGCAGGAAGAGTTCCCAGACCCCGGTGGAGCCGAGGACTCGCATGGGGGCGAATTGCCCACTCCACCCGTCGAAGTCGCCGACGACGGTCACGCCGCGGGCGGCCGGAGCCCAGACGGCGAACGAGGTGCCGTCGACGGGTCCGTCCGGTGTCTCGTACGAACGCGGATGTGCGCCGAGGATGTCCCACAGTCGTTCGTGCCGACCTTCGCCGAACAGGTGAAGGTCGAGTTCACCGAGAGTCGGCAGGAATCGGTAAGGGTCGGCTGCGAGAACCGTGTGGCCACCCGGGTACGTCACGGAATAGCGATAGTCGATCAGGTCTGGGTAGGGGGCCAGGGCCGCGAAGATCCCGTTCGAAACATGTTCGAGAGGAAAGGTTTTGCCGCCGATGACGGCGCTGACGGACTCGGCGTTGGGACGCAACGCTCGAAGAACGGTGCCGTCGGCGTGGGGATGGGCGCCGAGGACACTGTGCGGATCGTGATGTTCACCGCGCGCCAACAGTTCCAGATCGTGATTGTCCGGCGCGATACCCGAAGGGGACTTTTCGGTTGGCATCACTTGCCTCCACCTGCGCGGTGCGCATTGCGAGCTTGGTAGGCCAGAGAGATCCGGGCCGGATACGGAACGGGTGGGAGCGCGAGGATGTGCGCCACCGAACGCCAGGGCTCGAGGCGGACGAAATTGGCCTGGCCCCAATTGAACTGCTCACCGGTAACCTCGTCGAGCACGGTCATGTGGTCGTGCCATTCGCGGCCGAGCGCCGGCATGTCCAACCAGACGGTGCCCTCTTCTGCCGCGAACGGGTTGAGGTTGATCACCGTCAGGACGGCGTCGCCGGTCGAGGCGTCGAACTTCGAGTAGGCGATCAACGCGTCGTTGTCGATGTGGTGAAAGTGCAGGTTCCGCAACTGCTGCAGGGCCGGGTGTGCACGCCGGATGCGGTTGAGAGCGGTGATCCACGGCTCGAGAGATTCGCCTCGCGCGGCTGCTTCGGCGAAACGGCGCGGCCGAAGTTCGTACTTCTCGGAGTCGAGGTATTCCTCGCTGCCGGGGCGAACGGCTTGATGTTCGTAGAGTTCGTAACCGGAGTAGACGCCCCACGTCGGCGCCAGGGTGGCGGCGAGAGCTGCTCGCAGTGCAAACATTCCGGGCCCACCGTGCTGGAGGGACTCGTGCAGGATGTCCGGTGTGTTCACGAAAAGGTTCGGTCGGGCTTCGTCGGCCTTTGCCGCCAGCTCGTTACCGAATTCGGTGAGCTCCCACTTCGCAACTCGCCAGGTGAAGTACGTGTACGACTGCGTGAACCCGCGCCTGGCAAGGCCGTACATGCGCGCCGGACGAGTGAAAGCCTCGGCGAGGAACAAGACGTCGGGGTCGGTTTTCTTGACTTCCGAGATGAGTGTCTCCCAGAAGTTGGGCGGCTTGGTGTGCGGGTTGTCGACACGAAAGATCTTGACTCCGGCGTTGATCCAGTGGCGGACCACGCGCAGGATTTCCTTGTCCAGACCGCGAGGATCGGTGTCGAAGTTGATCGGGTAGATGTCCTGATACTTCTTGGGCGGGTTCTCGGCGTAGGCGATGGTGCCGTCGGGAAGGACGTTGAACCACTCCGGATGCTTCTGAGCCCATGGATGATCCGGGGCGCACTGCAGCGCGAGATCCAGTGCCACTTCGAGATCCAGCTTGCGGGCCGCAGCGACGAAGGCCTTGAAGTCCTTGAGCGTGCCGAGTTGCGGGTGAACGGCGTCGTGCCCGCCGTCGGCAGAGCCGATCGCCCACGGCGAACCAACGTCGCCGGGTTCGGGGGTGAGGGTGTTGTTGCGACCCTTGCGGTTGATCTCGCCGATGGGATGGATCGGCGGAAGGTAGACGACGTCGAAACCCATTGCGGCGATGCGGGGCAGGTCTTCGGCAGAGGTACGGAACGTGCCGTGCTGCGGTACTCCGTTCTCGTCCCATCCACCGGTCGAACGGGGGAAGAACTCGTACCAGGAGCCGAACAGCGCACGGCTGCGATCGACGACGACAGGGTGGGACTCGCCCTTGGTGACCAGTTCGCGAAGTGGAGTAGCGCGGAGCAGTTCGGCGACGTCGGAGGCGAAGGCCGGAGCGACGCGAGCAGTCAGCGCCTGATCGCTGCGCAGCGACGCCGTGACGGCCTCGAGCCTGGACCTGTTGCCCCGCGGCACTTCGTGCGCGGCCTTTTCGAACAGGCGCGCACCGATTTCCAGGTCGTTGGCCAATTCGGCCGCCCCTTGCCCGACGGCGAGCTTTGCTTCCACGGCGTGCTTCCAGGTGGCGATGGGATCGCTCCACGCCTCGATCCGGAACGACCACATACCTTCGGCGGACGGCGTGAACACCGCGTCGACGGTGTCCGGTTCGGTCCCGGGATCCATCGGAATGCGCAGCGGCTTGGTACCGCGCGGACCACGCACGACAAGAGTGGCGGAAATGGCGTCGTGGCCTTCTCTCCACACGGTGGCGTGCACCGGGAAGACTTCACCGACCACGGCCTTTGCCGGATAGTTACCCGAGATCTCGGGTACCACGTCGTCGATACCGAGGCGTCCTGACACGGGAAGCTCCATTTCTGATGATGGATCGCGGTAAAACTTTCTTTCGCCGGGTCCAACCGTAGTGGGTGCGGCGCTGGAGTGCTGATAACGGCGAAGCCGCCAGGCTGATAACGACGAATTCGGGTCTGTCGGTGGTCAGGTCGGCTCGGGCGTTCGGTTCCACCGGACAGAGTGCAAGGAACTCGACTAGGGTTCGCGGGGTGAAAGCCTTGCGTCGGTTCACTGTCCGAGCCCACATTCCGGAGCGCCTCGCCGCGCTCGGCCCCCTGTCCACCAACCTTCGGTGGTCGTGGCATCCCGAGACACAGGATCTGTTCTCGCGACTCGACCCCGAACTCTGGCAAGCAGTCCAGTTCGATCCGGTCCGCATGCTCGGGGAAGTCAACCCCACCCGTCTCGACGAACTCAGCAGTGACGAGGCATTTCTCGGTGACCTCGACACTGCAGCAGCCGATCTCGATGCCTATCTGAGCACGCCGCGCTGGTATCAGTCCCAGCAGGCCAAGGGCACATCGTTGGCCGGCGGAATTGCGTACTTCTCCATGGAGTTCGGAGTCAGCGAAGTTCTGCCCAACTACTCCGGCGGATTGGGCATCCTCGCGGGCGATCACCTCAAGGCCGCGTCCGACCTCGGGCTGCCGCTTATCGGCGTCGGACTGCTCTACCGATCCGGCTACTTCCGCCAGTCGCTGACCGCCGACGGTTGGCAGGCCGAGCACTACCCGCCGCACGACCCTCAAGGGTTGCCTCTTCGTTTGCTGACGGACGCAGGCCCGACTTCCGACGACGGATCACCGGTTGTCATTCACGTCGCCATGCCCGGTGGACGAGTGCTGCGTGCGCGAGTGTGGATCGCTCAGGTCGGACGAGTGCCGTTGCTGCTGCTCGATTCCGACATCTCCGAGAACGACGCGGATCTGCGCGGCGTCACTGACCGTCTTTACGGTGGGGACCAGGATCACCGCATCAAGCAGGAGATCCTCGCAGGTATCGGCGGCGTCCGCGCGGTGCGTGCCTACACCGCGGCGTACGGATTGCCCGATCCCGAGGTTTTCCACATGAACGAGGGGCATGCCGGATTCCTCGGCATCGAACGGATTCGGGAACTTGTGACCACCAGCGGTCTGGACTTCGATTCGGCTCTGGCCGCGGTCCGCGCCGGAACGGTCTTCACGACGCATACTCCGGTTCCCGCCGGAATCGACCGCTTCCCGGCGGATCTGGTCCGTCACTACTTCGGCGGAGCGAACGGCGAGAACGAATCGAGTTTGCTTCCTGGACTGACCGTCGACCGCATCGTCGGGATGGGGCGCGAATCCGATCCGTCGATCTTCAACATGGCGCACATGGGTCTTCGCCTGGGCCAGCGAGCCAATGGCGTCTCGAAGTTGCACGGCATCGTCAGTCGCGACATGTTCAACGGACTCTGGCCGGGATTCGACGCCGACGAGGTGCCGATCGGATCGGTCACCAACGGTGTCCACGCTCCGACGTGGGCTGCGCCGGAGTGGATGGACGTGGCCAGGCGGATCGTGGGGCAGGAGCAACTCGAAGAAGCGCGAGGTTGGGAGCGCCTACACGAGTTGTCGGCCACCGAACTGTGGGAAACACGTAATGCGTTGCGCGGCAAGTTGGTCGACGAAGTCCGTCGTCGCGTCCGAGCGTCGTGGCTCGAACGCGGCGCGACCGAAGCTGAACTCGGCTGGACCACTGGAGTTTTCGATCCCAACGTCTTGACAGTCGGATTCGCCAGGCGCGTGCCTACGTACAAGCGGTTGACGCTGATGCTGCGTGATCCCGAGCGTCTGCGTGCGATGTTGCTCGACGACAAGCGTCCGGTGCAGTTGGTGGTGGCCGGTAAGTCGCACCCCGCCGACGACGGCGGTAAGGCACTCATCCAGCAGGTCGTACGGTTCGCCGACGAAGCGGATGTGCGTCACCGCATCGTCTTCCTGCCCGACTACGACATGTCGATGGCCCGGTACCTCTACTGGGGCTGCGACGTGTGGCTCAACAACCCACTTCGCCCACTCGAGGCGTGCGGCACTTCCGGCATGAAGTCCGCGCTCAACGGTGGACTCAACCTCTCCATTCGCGACGGATGGTGGGACGAGATGTACGACGGCGAGAACGGGTGGGCCATTCCGACGGCCGACGGTGTTCTCGACGACGTGCGGCGTGACGATCTGGAAGCCAGCGCGCTCTACGAACTTCTCGAGCACGCGGTACTGCCGACGTTCTACGACCGTGATGCAGCCGATCTGCCGACACGCTGGGTCGAGAGGGTTCGCCACACCCTCGAGAATCTGGGCCCGAAGGTGTTGGCATCACGCATGGTTCGTGACTACGCCGTCGACTACTACGCCCCTTCGGCGGAATCAGCTCGAGCGGTAGTGGCGGACGATTTTGCCGGCGCGCGTGAGGTGGCCGAGTTCCGTCGTCGCATCGAATCGCAGTGGCCGTCGGTCGCCGTCGAGCAGGTGGACGGTTCCGGCTTGCCGGACACTCCGGAGATCGGTGCGACCATCTCGTTGAAGGCCAAGGTCCGCCTCGGCGGCTTGTCGGTCTCGGATGTCCAGGTCCAGGCAGTCCTGGGACGCGTCAGTCCGGGCGAGGAACTCACCGACGTGGTGACGTTCCCGATGACACACTTCGGCGCCGAGGAAGGAACCGAGATCTTCGAAGCCGAGGTTGCGCTTCCGGTCTCCGGTTCCGTGGGATACACCGTGCGGGTGCTGCCGCATCACCGGTTGTTGGTCGATGCGTCCGAACTCGGGTTGGTGACCACTCCGAGCGTCTGACGTATTGCATTCTGCCCCGGTCCGTTCGGTCGGTACCGGGGCAGAATTGTGTCCGCGTGAGAACTGGCTCAGGGACGTGAGTCGCGGATGCGGGTGAGCGCCTTGCGGACGACTTCGGGGTTGGTCGTCTCCCAGAAGGGCGGCAGCGATGCGCGAAGGTAACCCGCGTATCTCGCCGTGGCCAGACGCGGATCGAGCACGGCCACCACGCCCTTGTCGTCGGTGCTGCGAAGCAGGCGACCCACGCCCTGTGCCAGGAGCAGCGCCGCGTGATTGGCCGAGACGCTGAGAAAGCCGTTACCGCCATGGGATTCGATGGCTTGTTGGCGAGCCATCAACAGTGGATCGTCCGGGCGCGGGAACGGAATCCGGTCCAAGATGACGAGGCTCAGCGATGGGCCAGGGACATCGACGCCCTGCCACAGGGACAACGTGCCGAACAGTGACGTGGGTTCGTCCTTGGCGAAGGCCTTGACGAGGGTGCCGGTGGCGTCGTCGCCCTGGCACAGGATCGGGGTGTCGAGGCGTTCGCGCATCGCCTCCGACGCGGCTTTGGCGGCGCGCATCGAGGAGAACAAGCCGAGGGTGCGTCCGCCGGCGGCCTCGACGAGTTCGGCGATCTCGTCGAGATAGGCCGGGGAGAGGCCGTCTCGGCCGGGCGTGGGCAGGTGGCGGGCGATGTAGATGATGCCGGCCTTGGCATGGTCGAAGGGCGACCCGACGTCGAGTGAGTTCCAGCGGAAAGCCGAAGCGTCAGAAGGTGCTTCGGTGCCGATGGCCGTACCCGAGTCAGGGCGCACCGACGATTCCGCAGGAAGGCCCCAGTTGACGGCGAGACCGTCGAACGATCCGCCGACGGTCAGCGTCGCGGAGGTGAGAACGACGGTGGATTCGGCGAACAGTCGCGAGCGCAGCAATCCACCGACGGAGAGCGGAGCCATCCGGACGGAGCGCCGAACCGATCCGCGGAACTCGTCCGAGGACAGCCAGACGACGTCCTTGCGCTTGGCCGGGTCTGGTTCGTCGAAGGCGGTGAGAATACGCACGGCACTGTCGTGGACGTCGTCGACGGACGAGAGCGCAGCGTTGCGGGCTGCAGCGGCTTCGGGGTCTGCGGCTGCCATGCCCGGTTTGGCCGGACCGATCGCGGTGCGCAGCGACCAGGCCGCATCGCGTATCGCGGCCAGTGCGGGGGCTGCCCCGTCCGGGAGGCCTTCCCATCGACCTGGACGCAATTCCTCGAGGAGTCCCGCCCAACCCTCGCCGGCAGCTTCGAGTCGGTCGGCGTCCTGCTCTTCGGCGATCTTGCCGCAACGCCTGGCCGCGGCACTGATCGACGAAGCTGTGAGATCGGCCGTGGCAACGCCGGTGACGCGGTCGACCAACTCGTGGGCTTCGTCGATCACCACGACGTCATGGTCAGGGAGGATCTGGATGCCGGTGATGGCGTCGATAGCGAGCAGTGCGTGGTTGGTGACGACGACGTCGGCCTTAGACGCCTCGACGCGGGCGCGCTCGGCGAAGCAGTCCTCACCGACCGGGCACTGGTTCTTTCCGATGCACTCGCGGGAGGTGACGCTGACCTGCCGCCACGCCTGATCGGATACGCCCGGTACCAATTCGTCACGATCACCGGTTTCGGTGTCGGAGGACCATTCGGTGAGGCGGACGACCTCCCGGCCGAGACGCGAGACCGTGAACGGATCGAACAACTCGTCCTCGGGTGGCTGTTCGGACGCGCCGGTGTGGATCTTGTTCATGCACAGGTAGTTGTTGCGGCCCTTGAGGATTGCGAACTCGGCGCGCCGGCCGAGTGGCTTCTTCAGTGCATCGGCCAGCCGTGGCAGATCTCGATCGACGAGCTGGCGCTGAAGCGCGATGGTGGCGGTGGACACGACCACAGTGCGCCCAGACTCGACCGCATGGCGCAGGCTCGGAACGAGGTAGGCGAGTGACTTACCGGTACCGGTGCCGGCCTGGACGGCCAGATGCTCGCCCGTGTCGATCGAGTGCGCCACGGCCGACGCCATCGTCAGCTGACTGGTTCGTTCGGCACCGCCGAGCGACCGCACCGCTGTCTGGAGCAGTTCGGGAACGTTCGGGAGTTGATCGGCCACCCACGAAGGTTAATGGATCCCTACGTCAGAAACGTCCACGGATGATTCCCGGGGTAGTTCCCCGGCATTCGAGTCTTCTTCCGACGACGCCTCGTCTCGCCCGATCAGCTGCACTCCCGCCTCCTGCATCTGTACCAATGCCGACTCGATCGTGGCAGTCGACACACCTGCGGTGAAGGGGAGAAGGACCGTCGTGGCGAATCCCGCGCGCGCCGCGTCGATGGCCGTGGCCTTGACACAGTGATCTGTGGCAATGCCGATCACGTCGACGTCGGTGATCTTGTGGGCGCGGAGCCAGTCCTCGAGCGTCGTGCCGTCCACGGCTGCTCCTTCGAAACCGGAATAGGCCGCGCTGTAGGCGCCCTTGGAGAAGATCGCCGAACCGGCGACGGAAGCGTCGAACGCCGGGTGGAACTCGGCGCCGGCCGTCCCGACGACGCAGTGAATCGGCCAACTGTCGACGAAGTCTGGGGTCTCGGAGAAATGCGCCCCAGGATCGATGTGGAAATCGCGAGTCGCGACTACGGCGTCGTACTCGTGGGAGTTGACGAAATCGTTGACGGCCGCCGCAACCGCAGCGCCGCCGTCGACCGCGAGAGCGCCACCTTCACAGAAATCGTTCTGAACGTCGACGACGATCAGTGCTTTTGCACTCACTGGTGCTCACCTCCGGAGAATCGAACGGGCACAGCCGAGTCTCCGCGCGAGAGCTTGAGTCCTTCCCACGGCAGGCTCACGAGCCCGGCCTTCAGAACTGCGCGGCTCTCTTCGAGCGTCGGTGCGCTCTCGACGACCTTGCCTTCGCGAACCAACGGGATCAGCAGTTCGGTCGCGCCGTCCGCCTCGGAAACCGGAGCGGGCGAGCCGGCAGGGTAGATGACTTCTTCGACGATCGTTCCGGTCGGGCGAACCACGCGCAGTGCCTTCTTGGCGCCGCCGCGAGATGCCTTGTTGGTGCTTCTCTTCTCGACCGCGATTCCGTCGACCTCGACCAGCTTGTAAACCATGCCTGCGGTGGGTGCGCCTGATCCGGTGACCAGTGAAGTACCGACGCCGTACGAGTCGACGGGTTCGGCGCGCAGAGCCGCGATCGCGTACTCGTCCAGGTCGCCGGAGACGACGATGCGTGTCTTGGTAGCACCGAGATCGTCGAGTTGTTGGCGTACCTGACGAGCAAGAACGCCAAGATCGCCGGAGTCGATGCGAACCCCGCCCAGCTCGGGACCGGCAACGGCGACAGCCGTTTTCACACCCTCGGTGATGTCGTAGGTATCGACGAGCAACGTGGTGGATACGCCGAGTGCCGCGACCTGACCGCGGAATGCCGCTGCCTCGTCCGGACCGTCTTCGGTGGTGTGCAGGAGAGTGAAGGCGTGTGCACTGGTACCCGCGCTGGGTACGTCGTGACGCCGCGCGGCTTCGAGGTTGGAGGTGGCGTCGAAGCCGGCGAGATACGCGGCACGTGAAGCGGCGACGGCGGCCTGTTCGTGTGTGCGACGCGAGCCCATCTCGATCATCCGTCGACCGCCCGCTGCGCTCACCATGCGGGCTGCGGCCGAAGCGATCGCGCTGTCGTGGTTGAGGATCGAGAGAATCAAGGTTTCGAGGATGACGCACTCGGCGAACGTTCCGCGGACCGAGAGGATCGGTGAGCCGGGGAAGTAGAAGTCGCCCTCGCGGTAGCCGTCGATGTCACCGGTGAATCGATAGTTGCGCAGCCACTCGACGGTCGTGTCGTCGAGGAATCTCGCAACGATCGCCAGTTCCGGTTCACCGAACCGGAACTGCTCGAGTGCGTCGAGAAGGCGTTCGGTACCGGCGACGACGCCGTAGCGACGACCGTCTGGCAGCCGCCGTGCGAATACCTCGAAACTGCAGTTGCGGAAGGCAGATCCGTCGGCGAGAGCCGCCGAGAGCATGGTCAGTTCGTACTGATCGGTGAGCAGTGCGGTGCTGGCACCGGCGTCGCGGATGTCGGAAATTTGCGTAGGCACGCACACAACTCTATGCGCGAGACGACGTGGGTGGGTGTTGTCGCCTCTCGTCGCGCCGTACCCTGGATACATGGTTTTCGGCGGCGCGACCGTGTCCGGCACTTACTCGGCGAACGTAACGATGAGAGGCGCTACGGCTTCCTCTCCTCAAGCCACGCCCGAGCAGTCGGAGGCTGTTGCGACCATCGAAGCCGCAGATCGGCCATGGGTGACCATCGTCTGGGACGACCCGGTCAATCTCATGCATTACGTGACTTACGTGTTCCAGAAGTTGTTCGGTTACAGCAAAGCCAAGGCCACCGACCTGATGATGCAGGTCCATTCGGAGGGCAAGGCCGTGGTCTCGAGCGGTTCGCGCGACAAGATGGAGGCCGATGTTCGTCGCCTCCACGCTGCCGGTCTATGGGCCACGATGCAACGCGACGACACCTGAGAAAAGCACTTTTTCGACCGATTTGTTCGCCTAACTCGTAGACGGGAGTCCGACGCGTGCGGACGTGGAGTAGGAAGAGTTCACTCGGCGGAGTGAAGTTCAAGTCCGAGATGGACGGCCACGAGGCGGCGGTTCTGCGCTCGCTCGTGGAGTCGGTGACCGGGCTTCTCGACGAGCGCGCGTCTTCGGCGCCGCAAGACGAGCTCGCTGCCCTGACGGGCCTTCGTACCGGAAACTCGGAGACGCCCGACAATCCGGTGTTGGCGCGTTTGCTTCCCGACTTCCAGCGCACCGATCCGGACAAGGTCGCTCCGGACAGTGACGATCTCGACGACGCCGGCGCCAATGTCAACGGCGCGCTGCGTAGTTTGCACGAACCCGAGATCATCGACGCCAAGCGTGAGTCCGCTCGCATGTTGTTGGCTTCGCTTCCGGAGGCCGGCGGCAAGGTCGTTCTCACGCAGGAACAGGCCGATGCGTGGCTGTCCTCGCTCAACGACGTCCGTCTCGCGCTCGGAACCAATCTCGGCATCGACGCCGACACCCCGGAGAGCCTCGAACCCGACGACCCGCGCGCCCCGCATCTCGACGTCTATCACTGGTTGACGTGGATGCAGGACTCCCTCGTCCAGGCGCTCATGCCATGACCACGACGCGGACCGGGCCCACTGATTCACTGACAGATGTCGCCGGCCTCGCTGTCGGTCATCACCACAAGCTCGACGAGGGAGCCACTCTCGGAAGCGGCGCAGCCACCGGCTGCACGGTCGTGCTCGCGTCGGCCGGTGTGGATGCCGGAGTCGACGTCCGCGGCGGCGGTCCGGGTACCCGCGAGACCGACCTACTCGACCCGAGCCATTCGGTCCAGCAGGTCAATGCCGTGCTGTTGACCGGCGGTAGTGCCTACGGACTTGCCGCGGCCGATGGAGTGATGCGCTGGCTCGAGGAACACGATCGCGGGATCGCGATGGGTGCTCCTGGTCAGGTGGTACCGATCGTGCCCGGCGCCGTGATCTTCGATCTGCCGGTGGGGGACTGGACCGTTCGTCCGACCGGAGACTTCGGATTCCTCGCTGCCGACACCGCTTCGCGCGAATTCGCCACGGGCACGGTCGGCGCCGGGGTAGGTGCCAGAGCCGGAGCGCTCAAGGGTGGGGTGGGAACGGCCAGCGTCGTGATCGCCGACGGCCCGGCCGAGGGTACGACGGTCTCCGCGTTGATCGTGGCGAACCCGGTGGGTTCGGTCTTCGATCCCAGAACAGGCTTGCCGTGGGGCGTCGGCTCGGACGGGGCGGAGTCGTTCGGGCTCAGGCTTCCCGACGCGTCCGAACTCGCGGCGGCCAACGCCGTTGCAGCCAAGGGAACAGTCCTCAACACCACGATCGGTGTGGTCGCCACTGACGCCGCCTTGACAAAAGCCGGGTGCCGACGCGTCGCCGTCGCAGGGCATGACGGTCTGGCTCGTGCGATTCGGCCCGCGCATTCGCCACTCGACGGCGACACGATCTTTGCGCTCGCCACCGGCGATCACACTCCGAATTCGGAGATCGCGGTTCCGGCCGCTTTCCCGAACGATCTGCCGATACTCGACGCGGTGTGTGCCGCCTCGGCGCAGGTTGTCGAACGTGCGATCGTCACAGCGATTCTCGACGCCACGTCGGTAGCCGGAATCCCGAGCTACCGCGAACTCTTTCCGTCGGCATTTCTCTAGGCAGCACTCCTGGAATCGGCGGTAATCTCGAATTGAGCCTGGTCGCGAGTGACCGAATCAGAAAACCGGATCGACGGTGGAGGACGCACACGATGACGATGGATTTCAACAATCCGGACTTCGGCACCCGGACGCCGGCACCGAAATCAGGTCCGCCCTCGGTGTGGAAGCAGTCGGCCGTGTTGGTGGGCGGCTTCGCGATCCTGCTCTACGTGATCGAGATCGTGGATGTCATCTCCGGTCAGAACGTCCAGAATGCCGGCGTCACCCCGCGCACGCTCGACGGCCTGTGGGGAATCCTGTTCGCCCCGGTCCTGCACGACGACTGGGCTCACCTGATTGCCAACACCATTCCGGTCCTGATCCTCGGGTTCCTCGTGCTGGTGTCGGGAATTGCGCGCGGACTCGCGGCGACCGGCATCATCTGGGTGATCGGCGGTGTCGGGACCTGGTTGTTCGCCGGCTCGAACTCGAATCACGTCGGTGCGTCCGTGCTGATCTTCGGCTGGGTCACCTACCTGCTGGTGCGCGGGTTCTTCACGCGGAGTTTCACACAGATCCTGATCGGCGTTGCCGTCTTCGTCGTGTACGGCGGAGTGCTGTGGGGCGTTCTCCCGAGCGATCCGCGGGTTTCCTGGCAAGGACATCTGTTCGGAGCGATCGGCGGCGTGGTGGCCGCCTGGGCGCTGACGTCGGGGGAGAGGGCCAAGCGCGCAGGGTCGGCGCCGGCCGTCCGACCACCGAGTTTCTGAACGGACGTGGGTCACACCCTCGCTGCGGTGTGACTTCGACGCGCCAAAACCACCAAGAGCTTTTTTCCAGACGGGTAGACGTGGCAGCATGACCGGTATGCGCATGACCGTCCTGGGGTGTTCCGGCAGCGTCACGGGTCCGGATTCACCGGCTTCGGGATACCTGCTCACGGCACCGGGAACTCCGCCGCTCGTGATCGACTTCGGCCCGGGAGTTCTTGGGGCGTTGCAGCGATACGCCGATCCGGGCGAGGTGACGATCCTGCTTTCGCACCTTCACGCGGACCACTGTCTCGACATGCCCGGCCTGCTCGTCTGGCGTCGCTATCACCCCAACCCGCCGGTCGGGCGGGCTCTGGTTTACGGCCCCACCGACACGGCCTGCCGCATCGGAGTGTCCTCCGCCGAGTGTGCCGGCGAGATGGATGACATCTCCGACACCATCGACGTCCGGCTCTGGGCCGAGAACGAGCCGGTGACGTTCGGAGAACTGAGCGTCGTCGCCCGTCGGATGAATCATCCTCCCGAGGCTTACGGTTTCCGGATCACCGGCGCCGACGGCCGCGTGCTCGTCTACACCGGTGACACGGGTATGTGTGACAACGTCGTCGAACTCGCCCGTGGAGCGGACGTGTTGCTCTCCGAAGCTTCGTGGACCGACAGTCCGGATCGCCCCGAGGGAGTTCACCTCTCCGGTAAGGAAGCCGGCCGTGTGGCTGCCCTCGCCGGCGTCAAGGAACTTCTCCTCACGCACATCCCGCCGTGGACCTCCCGCGAAGACGTGATCGCCGAAGCGAAATCCGAATTCTCCGGACCAGTCCATGCCGTCTCCGCCGGAAGCGTCTACGACATCTGATTCCCCTCACATTCGATGCAGTGCCGACCGGGCGACCGCTAGGCTCACGAAGGTGACTACACGAGAAGACGGTAGGGCGGACGACGAGCTCCGCACGGTCAAGATCACCCGCGGGTTCACCAGTCATCCGGCCGGATCCGTTCTGGTCGAGTTCGGGAACACTCGCGTGATGTGCACGGCCAGCGTCGAAGAGGGCGTACCCCGCTGGCGCAAGGGCTCCGGCTTGGGTTGGCTGACAGCCGAATACGCGATGCTTCCCGCCGCCACGCACACGCGCAGTGGCCGCGAATCGGTCAAGGGCAAGGTCGGCGGCCGTACGCAGGAGATCAGTCGACTCATCGGCCGATCACTTCGGGCCTGCATCGATCTCGCTGCGATCGGCGAGAACACCATCGCCCTCGACTGTGATGTCCTCCAGGCCGACGGCGGTACCCGCACCGCGGCAGTGACGGGGGCGTACGTGGCCCTGGTCGACGCCGTGACGTACCTGCGCGCAGCCGACCTGCTCTCCGACCCTCAGCCCATCTCGTGTGGCATAGCGGCCGTCAGCGTCGGCGTCGTGGACGGACGAGTGCGCCTCGATCTTCCGTACGAAGAGGATTCGCGCGCCGAGGTCGACATGAATGTCGTGGCCACCGATACCGGCACGCTGGTGGAAATTCAGGGAACCGGTGAGGGTGCCACGTTCCCACGCTCGACGCTGGACAAGCTGCTCGACTCCGCTCTGGCTGGTTGTGAGCAACTTTTCGAGATCCAGCGTCAAGCGTTGGCCGAGCCGTATCCCGGGGTGCTACCCGAACCGAAGAATCCGGAACCCAAAAAGAAGTTCGGTGCCTGAGCTGTGAGCGTACGAGTACTGGTTGCCAGCCGAAATGCCAAGAAACTGAAGGAACTTCACCGGGTGCTCGACGCCGCTGGAGTGAACGGAATCGAACTGGTCGGGCTCGACGAGGTGCCGCCGTTCCCCGAGGCCCCCGAGACCGGGGCGACGTTCGAGGAGAATGCACTCGCCAAGGCGCGTGACGGCGCGGCGGCAACCGGAATGCCTTGCATCGCAGATGATTCCGGTGTCGAGATCGATGCACTCAACGGTATGCCCGGCGTGCTGTCCGCGCGATGGTCGGGCACTCACGGAAACGACGGCGACAACACGGCGCTTGTCCTGGCTCAGCTGGGAGACGTGCCAGACGAGCGGCGCGGCGCGGCATTCGTCTCCGCCTGTGCACTGGTGATCCCCGGCGGCGACGAGACTGTCGTGCGCGGCGAATGGCGCGGGGTGATCGGCCGAGAACCAGCCGGCGACGGGGGCTTCGGATACGACCCCATCTTCCGTCCGGACGGCGACACCCGCTCTGCCGCAGAACTCACCCCGGCCGAGAAGGATGCGGCGTCACATCGAGGGCGCGCGCTCGTGCAGCTCGTTCCCGCGCTGGCGGCACTGGCCGGCTGAACCGAATTTCGAAAAGTAGAGCCCTGAACGCGTCTGCGTTCAGGGCTCTACTTTTCGAAACTCTCAGAGCTGATAAGCCTGCTTCACCTGGGCAGTCCGCTTGTGCTCGAACACGAACGACAGGAACGGGATCGTGC
Source organism: Rhodococcus sp. UFZ-B548 (assembly GCF_903819475.1). Lineage (NCBI taxonomy): Bacteria > Bacillati > Actinomycetota > Actinomycetes > Mycobacteriales > Nocardiaceae > Rhodococcus > Rhodococcus sp. UFZ-B548. Next base: position 66,613 of record NZ_CAIJDS010000029.1, on the reverse strand, counting down.
CGGCGAGCGCGGTGGCAACCGTCGTACCGGGCTTCCACCGGGCCTTGATCGCCAAGTCGATCGTGAACACGAGATAGAGCATGTAGAACAGGCCGTGGATCTGGCCGATGTAGAACAACCACGACGGTGCGTCCGCCGAATTGTCGAGAATCAGGTACTTGTAGACCATCTCGCCGGTCAGGAACAGCAGCCAGAGACCGGTGATCCAGGCGAGAACGCGGTATCGGACGAGCGCCGACGCAACCTTCTTCTGCTTTTCTGCGTTGACTGCGGGGGTAGCGATGCTCGCTTCCGAACCGGTACTCACGTCGTGCTCCTATCGGACTCGCGAGCGGCGAGCTGCGCAAGGTAGTCGTTGTATTCCAGCATTTGGCGGGCTTCAGGGTCGTCGACGTCGAGGTTCACATCGTCGAACTCGGCCTGCGGGCGTTGCGGCAAGAGGTCGGCGGGAATCTCACGCGGCTCCGCGGCGGCTTCCTCGGCTTCGGCCTCTTCGGGGTCCACGTCTTCGAGCTGAACGAACTTGCGATACGCGTACACGACAAACGCCGCGAACAGCGGCCACTGGAACGCGTACCCGAGATTCTGTCCCGAGCCTCCGACGGCTTCGAAGCGCTCCCACTGCCACCAGCCGAGCGCGAGGCAGCCGGCAGCTGACACGATGACCAGCAGAATCAGCGCAGGTCGGCGTTTAGTAGCGTTCTTGGACACACTAAGACGGTACCTGAGAGCTATAGTGCCTCGCCCTGCGATCTCCGACACGGTGTCGTAGAAGCCGTGCCACGGCGTGTCGTAGAAGCCGTGCCACGGCGTGTCGTAGAGGCCGTGCCACGGCGTGTCGCAGAAGCAGCATGTGCGCTATGCCCATCCAACACCGCACCGCCAGGCACTGAACACATTCACCCAGCTGTGCTGCATCGATAACCTCGGGCGTATCCGAAAGCAGGGGAGTGTTTCATGCACATCAGAGTGATTCGCCCGGTCATCGACACCACACTGACTCCGGCGGTGACAGACGAGGTGGAGCACTGGGCGGCGCCCGGCACGACGGTCGATGTCGTGTCACTGCTCTCTGGCACGGCGAGCATCGAGTCCGAGTACGACGAGGCACTGGCCGGCCCCGGGATCGTGCAGCGGGTCGAAGAGGCGGCAGTCGACGGCGTCGACGGTGTATTCATCACGTGTTTCGCCGATCCCGGAGTGCATGCCGCCCGAGAGATCATCGACGCACCGGTGGTCGGCGGCTTCGAGCCGTCATTTCTGACAGCGATGAGTCTGGGCGATCGCGTCGGTGTCGTGACTATCCTGCCGAACGTCGTGCCGATGCTGCGATCGCTCACTCGGCGGTATGGGCTCGATAGTCGGCTGGGCAGTATTCGAGTCGTGGACATGCCGGTGCTTGGCCTCACCGATCGGGAGGAACTGATCGATCGACTGGCCGCTCAGGCGTCTGCGGCAGTGCAGAACGGCGAGGCCGATTCCGTCGTTCTCGGTTGCACCGGGATGCTCGGTGTGACCAGTGCAGTCCGAGACAGGCTGCATGGCAAAGGGATTCACGTTCCGGTTGTGGATCCGACGGCGTCGGCGATCACGTGGTTGGAGAGCTCGGTCCGTCTGGGGCTGACGCCGAGCCGGACGACGTACATGACCCCGCCGGTCAAGGCACGAAAGCGCTGAGCCTGATCAAGAACTGAAAAAGCCCCGCCGGATCTGATCCGGCGGGGCTTTTCGTTGTGCGCGAGGGGGGACTTGAACCCCCACGTCCTGAGACACTGGAACCTAAATCCAGCGCGTCTGCCAATTCCGCCACTCGCGCGCGGAATTCAAAGGATACGCGAGTGGAATCGCTCGTGGGCACACCACCCTGGTCGGGATGCGCCCGCCCGCTCTCAGGCCGTTGGGGCGAGTGGATCCGCTGCGGGCGGCATGGTGGATTTCTTCGATCGGCGAGGTTGCTCGGCCGTGCGTTGATACCGCCACGCAGCGTGGGTGAGTGTTGGAACATCGACATCGAGATGTTCGGCAACCGCAACTAGCAACTCGGCTGCGTCGGTGCTCGACAACAATTCCTCGCTACTGCTTGCTTCGGTGGCGAACCGTGCAAGTAGATCTATCGAAGTTGCCGTCAACTTCCCGGACAGGAACACCAGCGTCTCGAAGGTCCTGGGGCCCAGGCCTGGAACGGAGACGACTGCCGAACGGAGGCCTTCGGTGTCCTCGACGTCGGCACCGCACCGGCAACCGGCGTCGGCGAGCGCTTTGGCCGCACGAGCCGCGCCTTCGGCTTTGGTGAAGTAGTTGCCCGGCACGCGCTGGCGATTGCCGAGAATCGTTGCGAGCTCGTCGCCACGGTCGGTGAAGGCGGCGAGAGCGGACAAGCTGTCGAGGTGTTCGCCTGCGGCTACCGAGCGGTGTGTGCGCCAACGGTCGACGACGGCGCGGACTCCGGTCTTCGGTGTTCCGTAGGCGGCGCGCGACGAGAAGATCGCGTCGAGAAGGGCGGCTTCGGACTCGCGCGGCCATCCCTGATTCCAATGCGGCCACGCCTCGCGCGGAAGCTCGGCGCCGATGAATTCGGCCGCTCTGACTACGTCTGTGTCTTTCATGTTTTCTCCCCCCGAGAAGTCGTCCGGTGTGGACGCGCTGAACGTAGCGAGGGGGTCCGACAGATGGTGGCCCGGAACGCACGGGATCGACCGTCCGTCAAGGAGGTCACGAATTGGTAACAATAAATATGAGGGGTTCCTCAGGTTTCTGAAAATCCCGGTAACAGTCCCAGGCAGGGCGTTCGCGACCTACTCGCGAGTCACTTTCTCGAAGTCTCGTGAGGAAGATCACGGCCTCGAAAGTCCAGATTTCCAGGGTGCCGACAAACGTGAGGAAATCCTCATGATTCTGTGTAAACCTTGTCTTGCACGAACGCCCTGACTCCGTCGATTCTCTCGACGAATTCGCGAGCACTTCAGCCGGGCAGCACACCGCAAATCCCACCTCGCCGCAGAGGTGACCAGGAGAGGACGTACGCGTGACGATCGATGACACGACACCTACAGGAAACGGACGCGACTCGAAGGGTGGACGCCGTTTCGGCGTCGATGGGGGACAGTCCCGCACGACCAGCAAAGGTGCCCTCGTCGATTCGCTGAACAACGGCGTTTCCTACGCAATCGCTTTCGGTGGACAGGGCGCTCCCTGGCTCACCTCGCTCGAGGAGCTCAGCCGTGACAACGGCCTGGAGCCCGTTCTGACCGATCTGGTCAATGACGCAGCAGCACGCCTCGCGCCCGTCGCACAGGATCTCCTCGTGGTTCGCCCGGTCGGATTCGATCCGATCGCGTGGATGCTCGAAGCCGAGATCGTCGACGAAGAAGAAGGTGAGAAGTCGGCCGGGCCTTCCGCTGCCGCGCTCACCGCAGCTCCGGTGTCACTCCCCGGCGTCTTCCTCACGCAGCTTGCGGCGTTGCGTGCACTCTCCGCTCAGGGTCTGGATGTAGCCGGCAACCCGCCTGCTGCCGTCATCGGCCACTCGCAGGGCCTGCTGGCCACCGCTGCCGTAGCCGCGCAGGGCAACGACGACGGTGAACTCCTCGCCGTCGCACAGCTCGTCGGTGCTGCTGCCAGCCTGGTCGGCCGTCGCCGCGGCGTCATCGCCGGCGCCTCCGCGAAGCCGATGGTTGCGGTCTCGGGCGTCGATCCCGAGCGTCTCGCCGCCATCGTCGCCGAGCTTGCCGAGGGTGTTGCCCCCGAACGCGCGGCTGTTCTCGCCATTCGCAACGGCCGTCGCCGCGTCGTTCTCGCCGGACCGCCCGCTCAGCTGGCACGCGTGCAAGAGCGTTGCGAGCAGATCGAAGCCGAAGAAGCTCGCGAGCGAGAGGGCAAGAAGCGTGGCGGTTCCGTCTTCGCTCCGTCCTTCGATCCGCTCGACACCGAAATCGGCTTCCATCACCCAGCATTGGCCGAGGCCGTCGAACTTGTCGGCAGCTGGGCAACCCGTTGCGGTCTCGATGCCGACCGTGCGCGTGAACTTGCACAGGGTGTCCTCGTCGATCCGGTCGACTGGGTCGAGGCTGTCGACGGCGCAATCTCCGCCGGCGCCAAGTGGATTCTCGATCTCGGGCCCAGCGATCAGCTGACCCGTATGACGTCCTCTTCGCTGCGTGGGCAGGGCATCGGCATCATCGCCGCCGCCACCCGCGGCGGACACCGCAATCTGCTCACCCCCGGTGCTGCGCCTGAGGTCTCACGTTCGTGGAGCGAATTCGCGCCGAAGCCTGTTTCGCTTCCCGGTGGCCGCATCGGCGTCGAGACGGCGTTCACGAAGCTGACCGGTCGTTCACCCATCCTGCTCGCAGGCATGACGCCGACGACGGTCGACGCCAAGATCGTTGCCGCGGCAGCCAATGCCGGTCACTGGGCTGAGCTCGCCGGTGGCGGACAGGTCACCGAGGAAATCTTCGAAGACCGTGTCGCAGAGCTGAAGATGCTGCTCGAGCCGGGCCGCGCGGTCCAGTTCAACTCCCTGTTCCTCGACCCGTACCTGTGGAAGCTGCAGCTCGGTGGCAAGCGCCTGGTGCAGCGTGCCCGTACTGCCGGCGCTCCCATCGACGGCGTCATCGTCACCGCCGGTATCCCGGAACTCGAAGAGGCCGTTGCCCTCATCGACGAGCTGTCCGAGATCGGCATCACCAACATCGCGTTCAAGCCCGGCACCGTGGCGCAGATCCGCTCCGTGATCCGCATCGCCAACGAGGTTCCGAACTTCCCGGTCATCGTCCACATCGAAGGCGGCCGCGCCGGCGGACACCACTCGTGGGAAGACCTCGACGACCTGCTCCTCGACACGTACGCCGAGCTGCGTACACGTCCGAACTTGGTCATCTGCGTCGGCGGCGGCATCGGAACACCCGAGCGAGCAGCCGATTACCTCACCGGTCGCTGGTCTGCCGCAGCCGGTTTCCCGGCCATGCCCGTCGACGGCATCCTGGTCGGCACTGCAGCCATGGCGACTCTAGAGGCCACCACCTCGCCCGAGGTCAAGCAGCTCCTCGTCGACACGCCCGGAACACCGGATTGGGTCGGTGCCGGTACCGCTGAAGGCGGAATGGCCTCTGGCCGTAGCCAGCTCGGTGCCGACATTCACGAGATCGACAACGCGGCTTCGCGCACCGGACGCCTCCTCGACGAGGTTGCCGGCGATTCCGAGGCAGTGGCCGAGCGCCGCGACGAGATCATCGCCGCCCTCGACGTCACCGCCAAGCCGTACTTCGGCGACGTCGAGGCCATGACGTACGCACAGTGGCTGCGCCGCTACCTCGAGCTCACCGTCGGCATCGACGCGGCGAAGGAATTCGATTGCGGCGCAGATCTTCAGGACGCCATCGTCGAGGCGACCTCGAGCCCGTGGCTCGACATCACCTGGCGTGCTCGCTTCGGCGAGATGCTCCAGCGCACCGAGGCGCGTCTGCACCCGGTCGACCGTGGCCCGATCCCCACACTGTTCGGCGACGCCGAGACTCTCGAGCGCCCCGAGGCTGCGATCTGCGCACTGCAGGCGTCGTACCCGGACTACTCGACGACGGTTCTGCATCCCGCAGACGTCTCGTTCTTCACCTCGTTGTGCAAGACGCCGGGCAAGCCGGTCAACTTCGTTCCCGTCGTCGACGGTGACGTCCGCCGTTGGTGGCGCAGCGACTCCCTGTGGCAGGCACACGATCCCCGCTACACCGCCGATCAGGTTTGTGTCATCCCCGGCACCGTCGCCGTCGCGGGCATCACCCGTGTCGACGAGCCGGTCGGTGACCTGCTCGATCGCTTCGAGAAGGCGACCTACGACGAATTGGTTGCTGCCGGAGCCGCTCCGGTTGCACTCGCGAGCCGTCGCCACCAGGATTCCGCACCCGGACTTCTCGACGCCGTCCTCTCCGCTCCCGACCTCCAGTGGGCCGGCCGCCTGACCCAGAACCCCGTCCGTCGCCTCGGCGACCTCGACGAGTGGAACGCAGAGTCTGCCGACAAGGCAGTTCACGGCACCACGGGGTCCAGCTTGACCGTCGTCGATTCCTCGCACGTGCTGCTCTCGGTTCCGTTGGTGGCAGACAAGTCGGTCGACATCACGATCACCATCCCCGAGTCCGTCGTAGACGGCGGCGCTCCGGTTGTCACCGAGGCAGACGCCGAGGGTGCGATGTCCGCGCTGCTGGCAGTTGCTGCCGGACAGGAACTTCCGACAGTCAAGAACGGAAAGGCCCGCCTCAACGTCGCGTGGGTTCCCGATCGCATCGCCGATCACGCCGGTGTCACCGGTTCCGGCCTGCCCACCACGCTCAGTGTCAGCGGCAAGGCTGTTCCGGACGTCGTCGTCGGAGCATGCTGGCCTGCAGTGTTCGCAGTCCTCGGCGCAGCCAAGCTCGACAGTCTTTCCGTTATCGAAGGCATGCTCGACCTGGTCCACCTCGACCACACCGTCGACTTCGTCGGTGAACTTCCCTCCGAGACAAGCATTCTCGTGGTCAATGCCGAGGTCGCCTCGGTTCTCGACACCGACCTCGGTCGCGTCGTCGAGGTCAAGGTCGAGGTCGGTGCCATGCTCGGCGAGGGCCTCGACGCCCCCGCAGTCGTCACCATGACCGAGCGTTTCGCGATCCGCGGACGCACCGGCGCTGGCGAACTCGCCGACCCGACTCGCGCCGGTGGATCGATCAGCGATGCGGCTGTCGACACCTCGCGTCGTCGTCGCCGTGACGCGAAGATCCTCGCGCCGGTCAGCATGGGCGCGTTCGCTCAGGTTTCCGGTGACCACAACCCGATTCACACCTCCGACAACGCCGCTCTGCTGGCCGGCCTCGGAACCCCGATCGTGCACGGCATGTGGCTTTCCGCCGCAGCGCAACAGGTAGTCACCGCAGTCGACCCGGCCGAGACCCGCGTCCCGCCGCGCCGCCTGACCGCCTGGACCGCCCGCTTCCTCGGGATGGTTCGCCCCGGCGCCGAGATCGACGTCCGCGTCGACCGTGTCGGCATCGACCAGGGCGCAGAAATCGTCGAGGTCGGCTGCCGCATCGACGGCGAACTGGTGATGGTCGCCACCGGCCGCACTGCCGCACCGAAGACCGTCTACGCCTTCCCCGGCCAGGGCATCCAGCGCCCGGGCATGGGCCTCGACGCTCGTGCACGCTCCAAGGCCGCCCGAGACGTCTGGGAGCGTGCGGACAAGCACACCCGCAAGGCGCTCGGATTCTCGATTCTCGCTGTCGTGCGCGACAACCCGGTGACCGTCAAGGCGCGCGGTGTCGAGCACAAGCATCCTGACGGTGTCCTGCACCTGACTCAGTTCACCCAGGTGGCCATGGCCGTTCTCGGTGTTGCCCAGGTTGCCGAGCTGCGCGAATCCGGAACCTTCATCGAGGATTCCCTTCTGGCCGGTCACTCGGTCGGTGAGTACAACGCACTCGCTGCTGTCGCCGAGGTTTTCCCGCTCGAAGCACTTCTCGAGGTCGTCTTCCAGCGTGGCTCCGCCATGCACCAGCTCGTTCCCCGTGACGAAGCCGGTCGCTCCGACTACCGCATGGCTGCTATTCGCCCGTCGCAGATCGGTGTTTCCGACGACGACGTGCAGGGCTTCGTCGCCGGTGTCGCCGAGACCTCCGGTGAGTTCCTCGAAATCGTCAACCTGAACCTGCGCGGCAGCCAGTACGCCATCGCCGGTTCGGTAGCCGGTCTCGACGCACTCGAGGTCGAAATCGACCGTCGCCGAGCAGAATTCGGTGGCAAGCGGGCATACATCCAGGTTCCCGGCATCGACGTGCCGTTCCACTCCACCGTCCTTCGTGGCGGCGTGGCGGACTTCCGCGTGTGCCTGCAGGACTTGCTCCCGCACGACATCGATCCGGACATCCTGATCGGCCGCTACATCCCGAACCTGGTTCCGAAGCCGTTCTCGCTGCGTCGTGACTTCGTTCAGGAAATCGCCGACCTGGTGCCGTCCGAGCCGCTGCAGGAAGTCCTCGCAGACTTCGAAAGCTACGCAACGCGCACTCACGAGTTGTCCCGCATCATCCTGATCGAGCTCCTGGCTTGGCAGTTCGCCAGCCCGGTCCGCTGGATCGAGACGCAGGACCTGCTCTTCGGCGACGAGTCCGAAGGTGGACTCGGGGTCGAACGCTTCGTCGAGATCGGTCTCGGCGCTGCCCCGACCGTTGCAAACCTCGCGTCGCAGACCCTCAAGCTGCCGGGCCGCTTCGGCTACCCGGTCGAGGTTCTCAACGTCGAGCGCGAAGCTGCGATCGTCTACGGCACCGACGTCGACCCCGCCGTCGATGACGACGACGAGATCGAAGCGCCTGCCGCGCAGGCTGCACCGGTTGCCGCGGCCGCTGCTCCGGTTGCAGCTGCTGCGCCGGCCGCACCCTCGGGTGGACCGCGTCCGGACGACCTCACCTTCAAGGCGCCCGACGCCACGAAGGTCCTGATCAGCCTGTGGACCAAGCTCCGTCCCGATCAGGTCGGCCCCGCCGACACGATCGAGGCACTGTGCGACGGCGTCTCCTCGCGTCGTAACCAGCTTCTGGTCGACCTCGGCTCCGAGCTGTCCCTCGGCGCCATCGACGGTGCCGCGGATGCCGACATGGGCTCCTTGGGAGCAACCGTCGACAAGCTCGCCCGTACGTACAAGCCGTTCGGACCGGTGCTCTCCGATTCGATCAACGATCACCTGCGCAAGGTCTTCGGCCCCTCGGGCAAGCGTCCCGGCTACATCGCCGACCGCGTCAAGAAGGTCTGGGAACTGGGCGACGGCTGGGCGCACCACGTCACCGCAGCAGTGGCTCTCGGCACCCGTGACGGCGCCAGCATCCGCGGCGGCGACCTCGGTGGCCTGAGCTCCGGCGCACTGGCCGACGCCGCAGCGGTCGACGCAGTCATCGACAGCGCAGTTGCCTCGGTCGGCTCTGCACGCGGAGTCAGTGTCTCGTTGCCGGCCACCGGCGGCGGAAGCGGCGGAACCGTCGACGCAGCCGCCCTGGGTGAGTTCACCGAGAACATCACCGGGCGCAACGGCGTTCTGGCCTCGGCTGCACGCCTGGTGCTCGAGCAGCTCGGACTGAACGAAGAAGCGGCAGTCGCGACGGTCGAGGACACCGAACTGGTCGACCTGGTCTCGGCTGAACTCGGCTCCGACTGGCCGCGTCTGGTTGCTCCGGCATTCGACGCACAGAAGGCCGTGCTGCTCGACGACCGTTGGGCAAGTGCGCGTGAGGATCTCGCTCGTATTTGGCTCGGTGACACCGCGTTGTCGGTCGAGAACTTCATCGGTGCCGGTTCCACCGTCGCCGCACAGGCCAAGTGGTGGGCCACCCGTGCAACCGACGAGGGCCGCACGGCGCTCGCCGAGGTCTACACCCGCATCGTTGATGCAGCCGTGACGACAGAATCCGACGCACCCGAGTGGGCAGGCGAGGTCGCAGTAGTGACCGGCGCCAGCAAGGGTTCCATCGCGGCAGCGGTCACGGGCAAGCTCCTTGCCGGTGGCGCAACGGTATTCGTGACCACCTCACGACTCGACGGTCAGCGTCTCGGCTTCTACCGCGACCTGTACCGCGAGAACGCTCGCGCCGGTGCAGCCCTCTGGGTGGTTCCCGCGAACATGGCGTCGTACACCGACGTCGACGCACTGATCGACTGGATCGGCAACGAGGCCACCGAGAATGCAGGCGGCGCAAAGAAGCTCATCAAGCCGGCCATGACGCCGACGATGCTCTTCCCGTTCGCAGCTCCGCGTGTCGGCGGCGAACTCTCCGACGCCGGCGCTCGCGCCGAAATGGAAATGCGCGTGCTGCTCTGGTCGGTGGAGCGCCTCATCGGCGGTCTGTCGAAGATCGGTTACGACAGCGATGTCGACACGCACCTGCACGTAGTGCTGCCCGGTTCGCCGAACCGCGGAACGTTCGGCGGCGACGGTGCTTACGGTGAGGCCAAGGCTTCGCTGATCGCCGTGATCAACCGCTGGAAGGCCGAGCGGAACTGGGCCGAGCGGGTCACGTTGGCACACGCGGTCATCGGTTGGGTTCGCGGAACCGGACTCATGGGTCACAACGATCCGATCGTCGACGCGGTCGAAGCTGCGGGCGTCCGCACCTGGTCCACCCAGGAGATGGCGACCCAACTGCTGAAGACGGCAACCCGCGAGTCGCGGCGCGCTGCAGCAGAGGCTCCGCTCGAGGTCGACTTGACCGGCGGACTGTCCGAGGCCAACCTGGATCTGGGTGCTTTGGCCAAGGAAGCTGCCGAGGTTGCCGAGATCGCCGAGGCTGTCGACGAAGCAGTGGACGAGTCCAGCATCCTGGCGCTGCCCACGCCGGCTCGCATCGACGACTCGGTCAAGGCTCCGAGCTGGCCCGAACTGGACGTCACCCCCGCGGACCTCGTGGTCATCGTGGGTGCCGGAGAGCTCGGACCCTACGGTTCCTCGCGTACCCGCTTCGAGATGGAGGTCGACGAGCAGCTCTCTGCCGCAGGCGTTCTCGAATTGGCGTGGAACACCGGACTCATCGTCTGGGAGAACGACCCCAAGCCGGGCTGGTACGACGTCGAATCCGGTGACCTGGTACCCGAGGCGGAAATCGCCGACAAGTACCACGACGCAGTCGTCGAGCGTTGCGGCATCCGTCGCTACGTCGACGAGGGCGCGATGATCGACAACACCGCTCCGCTGCTCACCTCCGTGTTCCTGGACAAGGATCTGAGCTTCGTGGTCGGCAGTGAGGCAGAGGCTCAGGCCTTCGTCGAATCCGATCCGGAGAACACGACGGCGACGGTTTCCGCCGAGTCCGGAGACTGGACAGTCACTCGCCGCGCAGGCACCGAGATCCGCGTCCCGCGCAAGATGAAGCTGACTCGTAGTGTCGGCGGCCAGATCCCGACCAACTTCGACGTCACCAAGTGGGGCATCCCCGCCGACATGGCAGATTCGGTCGACCGCGTCGGACTCTGGAACATCGTCGCAACGGTGGACGCCTTCCTCACCGGCGGCTTCACTCCGAGCGAACTGCTCCGCTGGGTACACCCGAGCCTGGTCGCCAACACGCAGGGCACCGGCATGGGCGGCATGACCTCCATGCGGAGCCTGTACATCGACACGCTGCTCGGCGAGAACCGTCCGAACGACATCCTGCAGGAAGCGCTGCCGAACGTCATTGCAGCGCACGTCGTTCAGTCGTACGTCGGCGGTTACGGCGCGATGGTTCACCCCGTCGCCGCCTGCGCCACGGCAGCGGTATCCGTCGAAGAAGGCGTCGACAAGATCCGACTCGGCAAGGCGCAGTTGGTTGTTGCCGGCGGGTTCGACGATCTGAGCACGGAAGGCATCATCGGCTTCGGTGACATGTCGGCAACTGCCAAGACCGAGGACATGCACGCCAAGGGCATCGAGGATCGCCGCTTCTCGCGGGCCAACGATCGTCGCCGCGGCGGATTCGTCGAGTCGGCCGGTGGCGGAACGATTCTCCTCGCTCGCGGTGACCTGGCACTCGAGATGGGCTTGCCCGTCCTCGGTGTGGTCGCCTGGGCCGGATCGTTCGCCGACGGTGTTCACACCTCGATCCCGGCACCGGGACTCGGAGCACTGGGCGCCGGACGTGGGGGAGCGGATTCACAGCTCGCACTCTCGCTCAACGCTCTCGGCGTGAGCGCCGACGACATCGCCGTGATCTCCAAGCACGACACCTCCACTGCCGCCAACGATCCCAACGAGGCAGAGCTGCACGAGCGCCTCGCCGGGGCATTGGGACGCAGTGAAGGTGCGCCGATGTTCGTGGTCTCGCAGAAGAGCCTGACCGGTCACGCCAAGGGTGGTGCCGCAGCCTTCCAGCTGATCGGGCTCTGCCAGGTACTGAGCCAGGGCATCGTCCCGCCGAACCGCAGCCTCGACTGCGTCGACGACAAGATGGCCGAGTTCGAGCACCTCGTGTGGGCACGTCAGCCGCTCAAGTTCGGTGATCAGCTTCCGCTGCGTGCCGGCCTGCTGACCAGCCTCGGCTTCGGTCACGTCTCCGGCCTGATCGCAGTCGTGCACCCGCAGGCATTCGTCGAGTCGGTTCCGGCCGACAAGCGCGCCGTCTATGTTGCTGCGGCGCAGCAGCGGGCGATCGACGGTCAGCGCCGCCTCGCCAAGGCGATGTGCGGTGGCGACAGCCTTTACGAGCGCCCGGCGGATCGTCGCCTCGGTGCCGACGGAACGCCGGCCAAGGCGTCGCGTCAGCTCGAAGCGGACATGCTGCTGAGCGAGGACGCACGACTCGGCGCAGATCTGGTGTACCGCTCGAATCTGCCCGGCTGCAAGTAATAATCACGGTATGGGAGTTCTGGGTATCGGCTTCGACCTCGTGACGGTGTCGGAGTTCGCCGAGCAATTGAACAGGCCGGGAACGGCAATGCTCGACAACTTCACACCGGGCGAGCGTCGAGACGCTGCTACCCGGAGCTCCGAACCTGCACGACATTTCGCCGCCCGGTGGGCAGCGAAGGAAGCAGTGATCAAGGCATGGTCAACTGCTCTCTTCGCCAGCCCGCCGGTGCTGGGGGAGATGATCCACAATCAGATCGAGGTCGTCTCGGACGCCTGGGGTCGCCCGGGCATACGGCTTCGCGGTGACGTGGCCAAACACCTCACCGGAGTGAAGATTCATATCTCGCTCACCCACGACGGGGACATGGCGGGCGCTTTCGCGGTCATCGAATCCGACCCGGAGTAACACTGCCGGACACGAAAGAGCCGGTCTCCCAAGGGGAGACCGGCTCTTTGGCGTTCGACTAGTCCTTCGTGCGGGATTCCTTCTCGGCGACGAGGAGATACGCGATCATCAACCTTTTCAGTTCGGCGACGGCGTCGGCATGCGACTGACCGTCCTGAACCGAGAAATTGAGCATCGAATACACCACGTGGACAAGAACTTCCGCCATCATCAGGCGACGATCTCGCCGCGTACGAGGCGTCAACGGACCGAGCATTTTCGCTACGGTCTCGGCGAATTGCTTTTCGTGAATGACTCCGGTGGCCCGCGTGGACGGCGTCGACTGCATCGCCAGCCAGACCTCGCGGCGCGACGGATCGGACGTCCACAGTCCGGCCATGTGATCGACGAAACTGTTCAGGAACCGCAACCAGTCGAGCGAGGGTACTTCGCCGCCGAACTGCGCAAGCTCGTGCTGGACCCCGACGAGATCCTGGCGGTTCAATTCGCACACTATGACGTACTTGTTCGCGAAGAATTGGTAGAGCGTCCCGATCGGGACGTCAGCACGTGCCGCGACCTCTTCGCAGGTGAACGATTCGAAACCGACATCGGTGAGGAGTTCCCGTGACGCCGCCAGGAGTGCGTCGAATTTACGCTGGCTGCGCTCTTGCGTCGGACGCTTGCGCGGCAGCAGTTCCTGCGGTTCTTCGAGGCTCTGGGGATTCTCCAGTGCTGGGTCGACTCGTCGCCGCGCGCGGTTACGAGTCGTGGGCTGCACGTCTTCCAGGCTATCGGTGTTTTCTGTCGAATTTGGGACTTGTGCATTATCCGGTGTCATCGGCCACCTACTTCGGCGGTCGTGATCGGTCGAAACGCACCGCGCAGGTGCGCGCACATGAGTCCCGATGCTGTTGCCACACCTCGATACTAGGTGACCACCTGTCCAGTAGCTGAAGAGGTTGCTGCGCGGTGTGGCGCAACGGCGATCCTGCCGACTCCCTACGCCCGATTCGGGCACACTGAGATTCTTCGGGCACACCGAGGTTCGATGCCGAGGAGAGGGAGACGATGACGGAAGAACTGCGAACCGCGGTACGTGAACTCATGCCGCGTGCCCATGAGGATCTGAGTGCACTTGTGGCGATGAAGTCCGTCGCAGATGCACGGCAGTACCCGCCGGAAGAGTGCGCGGCCGCGGCACATTGGGTCCTGGAGGCATTCCGGGATCAAGGTTTCGCCGATATCGAGGCGATCGAGACCTCCGACGGCTCGGCCGCCGTCGTCGGTCGTCGACCAGGTCCAGACGGTGCTCCGACCGTTCTGCTGTACTGCCACTACGACGTTCAGCCGCCGGGAAACGAAGAGCTCTGGGGCTCGCCGCCTTTCACACTCACCGAGCGGGGTGGACGGTGGTACGGACGCGGCGCTTCGGACTGCAAGGGCAACGTCGTCATGCATCTGACAGCTCTGCGAGCGCTCACCGCTGCCGGTGTGGATCCGAGCGCCCATCTGACGATCGTCGCCGAAGGATCCGAGGAGATGGGCACTGGCGGTCTCGAGGATCTGGTGCGAGAGCGGCCCGAACTTTTTGCGGCCGACATGATCCTGATCGCCGATACCGGCAACACCGAGGTGGGGGAGCCGACGATCACGACATCACTGCGCGGGATCGCCAACGTGGTGGTCCACGTGTCGACGCTCGAGGGTGAGATTCACTCCGGTGTCTTCGGTGGACCGGCACCCGATGCGATCACCGCGCTGGTGCACATTCTCTCGACGCTGCACGACGGCGCCGGAAACACCACTGTCGAAGGCTTGACCAACGACCAGGAGTGGGAGGGAGTCAGTTACGACGGCGATCAGTTCCGCTCCGACGCCGGGGTACTCGAAGGGGTACAGCTGACTGGTTCCGGTTCGGTCGCCGAGCAGGTGTGGGCTCGTCCGGCGCTGACCATCCTGGGTATCGACTGCCCGCCGGTCGTGGGTTCTGCGGCGGCAATCACGCCCCGTGCATCCGCACGCCTGAATCTTCGTGTCCCGCCTGGCACGGATCCGGCGCAGGCACAGAAGTTGTTGACTGACCACCTCCGCGCAGCGGCGCCGTGGGGCGTCCACATCGAGGTCGTACCGGAATCGACGGGATCACCGTTCTCGTCCTCGACGGAAGGAACGGGATTCGCGCAGCTGAAGTCTGCGCTGACCGATGCCTACGGCCGCGAAGTGGGGTTTGCCGGCCAAGGGGGATCGATTCCGCTGTGCAGTGCGTTGGCCGAGCAGTTCCCCGACGCGGAGATCGCGTTGATCGGCGTCGAGGAACCGCAGTGCCGCATTCATGCACCTGACGAAAGCGTCGACCCGTCGGAGATCGAGAATCTCGCTTTCGCGGAGGCGCTGTTCTTGAGCAGGTACGGGAGTTAGACGGATAGATCGCGTCGTAGCTTGGCGACGTGGCCGGTGGCCCGGACGTTGTACTGGGCCACCTCGATCTTGCCTTCCTCGTCGACGAGGAACGTCGAGCGGATGACGCCCTGGACCGTCTTGCCGTACATCTTCTTCTCTCCGAATGCGCCCCAGGCTTCGAGCGTCGCCTTCTCGGGGTCGGAGAGCAGCGGGAAGGTCAGCTCTTCGGTATCGCGGAACTTCGCGAGTTTTGCTGGCTTGTCCGGCGAGATTCCGACGACCTCCAGCCCGGCGCCGTTCAATTCGGCGAGGCTGTCGCGGAAGTCGCAGGCCTGCTTGGTGCACCCCGGGGTGCTGGCCGCGGGGTAGAAGTACACGATGACCTTGCGGCCGCGGTAATCGTGAAGCGAAACCTCGTTGCCGTCGGCGTCTGGGAGCGTGAAATCCGGCGCGACGTCGCCGGCGGACAATCTACTGTTCTCGGTCACGGGAATCGAGGTTAGTCGAGAAATTGCGCGGCAGGTGGGCGCGAGGGCATTCTGCTCCTCTACGGTAGAGCGAAGTGTCGGCGCGCTGCGTCCGCACAGCAGACCCGCACACAGAGCAGCAGAACACAGACAAGTTGGAGGACACGTGCCCAGGGACACCGAGAGCATCGAACGCGAGATCGAGAAGGCGCGTAACCAGCTCGCGAGCACACTCGACGAACTGACGGTCCGCACCAACCCGAAGCGGCTGGTCGAGAACACCAAAAAGACGGTGCTCGCCAAGCTCAACGAGCCGGCAGTGAAGTACGCGCTTATCGCAGTTGGTTCAGTGGTGGGACTACTCGTGGTCCGGAAGATCATTCGCTGACCCGAGTTTTCGAAGGCAGAACATGAAGAAGGCCCCCACCTGGTGAGGTGGGGGCCTTCTTGCAAGTGCGCCCACAGGGACTCGAACCCCGGACCCAGTGATTAAGAGTCACTTGCTCTACCAACTGAGCTATAGGCGCTCGCTCTTGCGAGACAGAACATTAGCCGACAGGCTCAGGAGTTTGCAAAACGCGTGTTCATCGTGGTGACGATGGTTACATCGCTTCCGGAATTCACGAGTGCGACGGGCGTGAATCCGGCCAGCGGACGGTGCTTTCCAACTGCTGTGCGACGGCGAGAATCGCCGATTCGCCACCGCTGCGCGCAACCAGTTGGACGCTCAGGGGGAGTCCGTGTTCGGAGAAGCCGGCGGGTACCGCGGCCGCCGGGTTGCCGCAGACATTCCAGATAGAACAGTAGGCGGCGATCGGCAACGCCTTGCGGACTGCGGACAGAAGGCCGGTTCCTTCGAGTTGTCCGATCGGGCGTGGCAGCGCGGGCGTCGTCGGCATCAGGACAAGGTCGAAGGTGTCGAAGACCTGGTTGACCGTCGCTGCAATTCGCTGACCTTTGCGGTAGGCGAATTTGCCGACGCGCGCGGGTGCAGCTAAACGGCCGATCGAGGCGAGCGCTCGCGTGCGCTTCTCGAGAAGCGCTGGATGATCGACACGAAGCGCTTCGTCGCGGACACCGCCGAGCACCTGCGGGAGAAAAGCGGCAGTGGCATCCGGGTACTCGGGATCGTGTTCTTCGACGTGATGTCCCAACGCGCTCAACATCTCTGCGATCGAGAGCACCGCGGCAACGATCTCCGCTGACGGACGGACGCCCCGGACCGGACTCCGGGTGGACACCGCGATGCGAAGCGGCCCGGGTGCCGACACGGCCGCGTCGGCAAAGCTGGTTCGGAGCGTTTCGGCTGTGTAGTCGTCGATCTCGGTGGTACCGGTGATTGCGTCGTATACGAGCGCGCTGTCCTCGACCGAACGAGTGAGAGGCCCGAGTGTGCCGAGTGCGCGCCAGAGGTTTCGGTTCGGCGCGGTGCTCACCCGACCGCGTTGCGGCTTGAGTCCGAACAACCCGCAGAACGCCGAAGGCAATCGTATGGAACCGCCGCCGTCGCCGCCTATTGCCGCCGCGACCATTCCCGACGCGACGGCCGACGCAGATCCTCCGCTCGATCCGCCGGTGGATATGCCGGTGTCCCAAGGGTTTCTCGTGTATCCGTTTGCGGCAGTCTCGGTGAAGGGCCAGATGCCGAACTCGGGCATCGTCGTCTTGCCGACGATCACCGCACCCGCTTCGCGCAACCGACGGACAACCTCTGAATCGGCCGATGCGATGCGCGTTGCTGCCGCACCGCCGTACGTCGTCGGCGTTCCGGCGACGTCGTTCTCGTCCTTGATTGCAATCGGGACTCCGTGCAGTGGGCCCAGGGTTTTGCCGTCGGCCTGACGTTGATCGAGCCGTGTCGCCTCGTCGAGTGCTTCGTCCGCGAGAACTCGTACAAATGCGTTGAGCGTCGAATCGAGGCGCTCGATACGGCGAAGTGTGGTCTCGGTGAGTTCGCGGGCGGACAAAGCTCCGGACCGGATCAGAGCTGCCTGACCTGCCACCCCGGCAAATGCCAATTCGCCGCCGGGCGTGAATTCGCGCTCAGTCATCAGACCTCCAGGCCGTGGTTCCGGTAACTGTGAAGTCTATTCACCACGACCTGTCCACCAAGCCACAAAGAAAAATCCCCACCTTCCGAAGAAGGTGGGGACCTTTGCAAGTGCGCCCACAGGGACTCGAACCCCGGACCCAGTGATTAAGAGTCACTTGCTCTACCAACTGAGCTATAGGCGCTCGCTCTTGCGAGACAGAACATTAGCCGAATCGCCGGTTCGGGAGCAAATCGCCAGGTGGCGGCCTCGCTGCCGTAGTCCAATCGGAGGAAATCCGCTGAAAGCGGTAACAAAACGGACGGTTCGGAGCGATTGATACTTGAACGTTACTGACGGCGTGGCCCTTCATGACCGTTGGTAACGAGCGCGCCTGGCATCATTGGTGCAGCGCAGTCATACCGCAAGTCCCACTTGCCTTCCGGTAAGTGGGATTCGCATGTGATGCGGAAGTTAGTCGGAGAAATTGTGAAGCGGAGTCGAACGATGAGTCGTCAAAGGTGGGGTCTGTCCGTGCGCGGGGGGAACGGTCGAGTGTCGAAGAGTGCGGCGATGATCGCGGTGTCTCTCGGTGCGCTCGTTCTGGTCACCGCGTGCACGTCGGGTGGCAAGGACGTCAGCACCGAGGGATCGGCGCCGATCGATTCCAATCCGCTCACCGAACTCATCAAGCCGAAGCTCACCTCGACCGCCGCCGACGGCGCTGTCGGCTTCTCGCCGGGCGACCCGGTCAAGATCAACGTCGCTGACGGCGCCCTGTCCGACGTGACGATGGTCAATCAGGACGGCAAGGCAGTTGCCGGCGCGATTGCTGCCGACGGTGCGTCGTGGACGACCACCGAACCGCTCGGCTACAACCGCAAGTACAAAATCGAGGCCCGCGCATTCGGATTGGGCGGCGCCAGTACGACGGTCACGTCCTTCACCACCAGCGCACCCGGCAACGTCACGAAGCCGTATGTCTTGCCGAACGAGGGCGACGTGGTCGGCATCGGTCAGCCCATCGCGGTGCAGTTCGACGAGAACATCCCCGATCGCAAGGCTGCCGAAGCTGCGATCACCGTCACCACGACTCCGACCGTCGAAGGTGCGTTCTACTGGGTCAACAATCGTGAGGTCCGTTGGCGTCCGGAGAACTACTGGGCACCGGGCACCAAGGTCGACGTGAGCGTCAACGTGTACGGGCGCAATCTCGGCAAGGGAGTCTTCGGGCAGGAAGACGCGAAGAGTTCCTTCACCATCGGTGATGCCGTCATCGCCACGGCGGACGACAACACCAAGCAGGTCACTTTCCAGGTCAACGGTGAGACCGTCATGACCATGCCCACCTCCATGGGCAAGGACAGCACTCCCACCGACAACGGGGTCTACATCATCGGTGACCGCTTCGCGAACATGATCATGGACTCGTCCACGTACGGCGTCCCGGTCACCTCGGCGCAGGGTTACAAGACCCCCGTCGACTGGGCGACCCGAATGTCCTACAGCGGTATCTTCTTCCACTCGGCGCCGTGGTCGGTCGGGCAGCAGGGCTACTCCAACACCAGTCACGGCTGCCTCAACCTGAGCCCGTCCAACGCCAAGTGGGTCTACGACAACACCAAGCGTGGGGACATCGTCGTCGTCAAGAACACCGTCGGCGGAACGCTCTCCGGCACCGACGGCCTCGGTGACTGGAACATTCCCTGGAGCGTCTGGAAGACCGGCAACGCGGACGTCTGAGTGCGTCCCTGAAGCACTGAACGTCAGAATGCCCCCGACCGTCCGGTTGGGGGCATTTCTGCATCTGTATTCCTTTTGTGAGCGAAAGTGCCTCTCGGTCTATCTGAGGCGACGGGAGGTACGTTCGCTCGGCGTCAGCGTCGACCGAAGGCGTCCACTCCGGTCATTTCAGCGGACAGCGCCCACAATCTGCGTGCGTCGTCGCGATCGGTAGCCCAAGGTTTCACTCCGCCGACGCTCATGTCATCCGTCTGCGCGACGTCCGCGATGTTGCAGTCCTGGAGGTACGCGCCGGAGTGATCGGCGAGTATCGGTGCCGTCGCTGCCCACACCGTTGTAGCGGCGCCCTGGGAGGGAGTCTTGAATCCCGGCACGGCGTCGCCATTCGACGTCGTCCATCCGAGATCGTGTTTCTCCGATGCAGAGAAGTGACGTTGAAGGGGAGTGAGGATGCTCCCGGGATGGACGGAGAACGCAGTGATACCGCGTGAAGCACCGGCGCTCGCCAGCTGGACAGCGAATAGAGCATTTGCAGTCTTGGCTTGACCGTACGCAAGCCAGCGGTCGTAACCGTTGCGGAAATGTATGTCATCCCAACCCACTCCCGACAGAAAATGTCCCGCCGACGAGACAGCGACTACGCGAGAACCGTTTGCGGGCATGGCTGGCACAAGCAGGTTCACCAGTACAAAGTGCCCGAGGTGATTGATCGCGAATTGTGATTCCCATCCGGAGCCGACACGGAGTTCCGGGCAGGCCATGACCCCCGCATTGCAGATGATGATGTCCGGAGTGATCCGGGATTCGAGAATTTCTCGCGCACACGATCTGACACTGCTCGGGTCCGACAGGTCGCACGCTCGCACTTCGATACCCGGAAGGTCGGCCACCTCGCTCCGTGCCTGTTCTGGTCGGCGGGCAAGAACTACAACTCGCGCGCCGACCGAAGAAAGTGACCGCGAAATCTCGTATCCGAGTCCGGAGTACCCGCCAGTGACCAATGCAGTTGTGCCGGTTAAATCTTGTCCGGCAAGTACGTCGTCGGCAGTGGAGATTCGGGAGAATTCGGTGTTGATTTTGCGCTGAATGGAATTCATGGCCGCGACCGTAAAATCTGGAGTGCACTCCAGGTCAAGGAAAGGTAGACGGGCAATGCGTGAACTATCAATCGGTGACGTAGCTGTCGAGACCGGAATCAGCATCGATTCCCTTCGATACTTCGAACGTGAGGAATTGCTCGTTCACGAGGTTGCGCGCTCGGCAGGTGGGCGTCGGGTCTACGCCGAAAACGATGTCGCTTGGTTGAAGCTGTGCAATCGATTCCGAGACTCGGGTATGCCGATCGCAACGATCCGCGAATTCGCCGCACTCGTCAGGTCAGGGCCGGGAAACGAGAAGGAACGGCTTTCACTTCTACAAAAGCATGAGGTGTTGATTCGATCCAGGATCTCTGCGCTGCAGGACAACCTGACCGTCATCCATGACAAGGTTTCGGCATACGAGCGACACGTTCGCGAGGGGACCGTCGCAGGTGTCTGGGAGCCGCAACCGTCGCCCGAGTGATCGACGGCTGGGCCATTTGCGGCGATTTCGGGCTACCCCAATGAGAGCGAAAGTGGCTTTCGGTCTATCTGAGGCGACGAGAGGTACGTTCGCTCGGCCCGGGCACGGGTTACTCGGGAGCGGGCGATTTGTCGCGGTCGCCACCCCACCCGCTTCGGGCTGGCGCACAAACCAAAAGAACCCCCGAAAATGTCTTTCGACATCTTCGGGGGTTCCGCTTGGGTGAGCGACGGGACTCGAACCCGCGACAGCCAGGATCACAACCTGGTGCTCTACCAACTGAACTACGCCCACCATTGCCTCGGCCACCGGTTTGACCCGGCTGCTTTGACGAAAGAGATACTAGCGCGAAAGTCGGTCAGGAAGCCAATCGGCAGGTCAGGCGGGACCCAAGCCCTCTACGACGGCTGCGATCTCCGCGCTCGACGGTCCGGGCGCCGCGACGAATGCAGTGCCGCGGTAGTACTTGAGTTCGCGGATGGATTCCTTGATGTCGGCGAGTGCCCGGTGGGCGAGACCTTTTTCGGGCTGGCCGAAGTAGATTCGCGGGTACCAGCGGCGGGAGAGTTCTTTGATGGAGCTGACGTCGATCATCCGGTAGTGCAGGTATGTGTCCAGCGCCGTCATGTCACGTGAGATGAATCCGCGGTCGGTGGCGATGGAATTACCTGCCAGGGGAGCCGTACCGGCGACGGGAACGTGCTTGCGGATGTACGCGAGCACCTCTTTCTCCGCCTCGGCGAGGGTGACCGTCGACTTACGAACCTCTTCGGTCAGTCCCGACTTCGCGTGCATCTTCTTCACGACGTCGGGCATTGCAGCCAACGCGTCGTCGTCGGCGTGGATGACGATGTCCACACCTTCGCCCAAGATGTTCAAGTCGCTGTCGGTCACCAGAGCCGCAATCTCGATGAGTTTGTCCGACTCGAGTCGCAGCCCGGTCATTTCACAATCGATCCATACCAATTTGTCCTGCACCAGGAACACAGTAGTGCGCGCGGGCGCGGGATAAGGTCTGCGGTGGAAACTCGACGTGTGTAAGACGGCGTTCGGGTGATGACAAGAACTTCGCCGCATTGCAACGAGGAGGGCTTTTCGATGACCGTGGATCCGAAGGACGGAGCCGCGCCGCTGACGCCGGCGGAGAAGGCGAAAGCTGCCAAGGCTGCCGCTGCCGAAGCCGCTCGGATTGCAGCTGAAGCCGCTGCGGCAGCTGAGGAAGCCGAGAAGGAAGCGGCTGCCGCTGAAGCCGAAGCATCGGCCGGAGCCACCCCCGCTGCTCAGGCGCCGTCGGGTGCTGCAGCTGAAATCGCGGCGGGCTATTCATCCGAGGGGCGGGCACTCGAGCTCGGCTCGGTGGTGATCGACGGAGTGGCAGATCCCACCGCGCGGGTGCGGATTCCATTGGCGACGATCAACCGTCACGGTCTGATTGCCGGTGCGACGGGTACCGGCAAGACCAAGACGTTGCAGGGCATCGCCGAGCAGCTGTCCGCCGCGGGTGTGCCGGTAGTGATGGCCGACGTCAAGGGTGACCTCTCGGGTCTGTCGAAGGCGGGGGATCCGAGCGAGAAGATGAAGGCTCGCGCAGTCGAGACGGGCGACGATTCGTGGACTCCCGCTGGGATGCCAGTCGAGTTCTTGTCGTTGGGTACTGACGGAATCGGTATCCCGGTGCGCGCGACCATCACCAGTTTCGGGCCGATCCTGCTCAGTAAAGTGTTGGGCCTCAACGAGACCCAGGAATCGACTCTCGGACTGATCTTCCACTGGGCCGACACTCAGGGCCTTGCCCTGCTGGACCTCAAGGATCTGCGTTCGGTCATCGCCCACCTGACGAGCGCTGAGGGCAAAGCGGATCTGAAGGGTATCGGCGGAGTTTCCTCCGCGACGGCGGGGGTGATTCTGCGCGCGTTGGTCAACCTCGAAGCCGACGGCGGTGACACCTTCTTCGGCGAACCGGAACTCGAAACCGAGGACCTGCTGCGTGTCGTCGGAGGTGCCGGTGTGATCACGCTGTTCGAACTCGGTGCCCAGGCCGCGCGTCCGGCAATGTTCTCCACCTTCCTGATGTGGGTGCTCGCGGACCTGTTCCAGACGCTGCCCGAAGAGGGGGATCTGGACAAGCCGAAGCTGGTGTTCATCTTCGACGAGGCGCACCTTCTGTTCGCGGACGCGTCGAAGGCCTTCCTGCAGCAGGTCGAACAGACGGTAAAGCTGATTCGCTCCAAGGGCGTCGGCGTGTTCTTCTGCACGCAACTTCCGACCGACATTCCCAATTCGGTGCTGTCGCAGTTGGGCGCGCGCGTCCAGCACGCCCTACGCGCATTCACGCCCGACGATCAGAAGGCGCTCAACAAGACCGTTCGTACCTACCCGAAGACCGAGCACTACGACCTGGAAAAGGCACTGACTTCACTCGGCATCGGTGAAGCCATCGTGACCGTGCTCTCGGAAAAGGGTGCGCCGACGCCGGTGGCCTGGACCAAGATTCGTCCTCCGAGGTCGCTGATGGACACCATCGGCAACGACGCGATCAAGGCGGCAGCGTCGTCGAGTCCGCTGAATCAGAAGTACGGCCAGACCATCGACCGCGAGTCGGCGTACGAAAAGTTGACGGCGAAGGTGGCCGGTGCTCCGACGGCGGATCAGTCCCTGGATCTTCCGTCGCTGCCCGATCTGCCGCCACCGCCGCCGGCCGAACCTGAGGGCCCCAACATCGCCGAGCAGATCCTGGGTAACTCGGCCGTGAAGAGTTTCCTGCGTTCGGCGGCTTCGGCTGCGGGACGCGAGATTTCGCGAAATATCTTCGGTACCGGTAGCCGTCGCAAGCGCTGAAGCTTAGGCGCCCGCGAGGTCAGATGCCGACCTCGCGGGCCAGCAGGTCGTTGATCGATTCGCGCCTGATCAACGGCCGCGCAATCCCGCCCAGCACAGCGACGACCGGCGGCCGGCCGACGCTGTTGTAAGTGGAGGCCATGCTGTGGTGGTATGCGCCCGTACACGGCACTGCCAACAGGTCGCCTTCATGTAGGTCGGCGGGAAGCCTTGCTCCGACGGCGATTTCGTCGCCCGATTCGCAGTGCCGCCCGGCGACGGTGACTTCCTGGAGCGGTGCGCTCGAATGCCGGTTCACCAATTCGACGTCGTAGTGGCTGTCGTACAACGACACCCGAGGGTTGTCGCTCATCCCACCGTCGACGGAAACGAAGGTTCGACCGCCGCTGATCGACTTGATGTTCTGTACGCGATAGAGCGTGACTCCGGCGCGCGCGGCGATCGCTCGGCCAGGCTCGAGCACGATTTCGGGGCGAGGGAAGCGGTTTCGGGTGCACGCGTCGTCGAGAGTTTCGTCGATGACGTGAGCGAGGCGGGTCAGATCCAGTTGGGCGTCTCCCGGCATGTATGCGATCCCATGGCCACCGCCGAGATCGAGTTCGGTGAGGATGATTCGATGCGTGCGTCGTATGTCGTCCATCTGTGCGATCATCGTCTCGATCGCGGGGCGGAAGAGTTCGGGATCGGTGATCTGGGAGCCGAGATGGCAATGCAGGCCGATGAGTTGCAGGTGCGCCGCGTTGGCGACGACGGATACCGTACGTTCCAGTTCTTCGGAAAACGCTGGTAGGCCGAACTTTTGGTCCAAGATGCCTGTGGACACTGCCTTGTGTCCGTGTATGTCGATGCCGGGTGTGACTCTGATCAACACCTTCTGTCGGTGGGTACACACCGACGCGAGCCGTACCGCTTCGCTGGGGGAGTCGAGGACGATCCGGCCCACACCCGCGTTGACCGCCGCCCTCAGTTCGGAAACCGATTTGGCATTGCCGTGCAGGATGATTCGGTGGGGGTCCACGCCCGCGGCGAGCGCGACGGCGAGTTCACCGGCGGAACAGACATCCACCCCGAGTCCCTCGTCGGAGACCCAGGTAGCCATCGCTCGAATCATCAGTGCCTTGCCGGCGTACACGATCTCCGAGTCGGGGAAGATCTCTCGATACGTGCGGCAGCGGTGCCGCACGTCCGCCTCGTCGACGACGTACGTCGGTGTGCCGTACTGGTCCGCGATCTCTTCGAGGGAGACGTCGCCGATGCAGACACGCCCGCTGTGGTCGTGGCGAGTACTGATGGGCCACAACGCAGGATCCATACGCGGTGTCATTGCGCCGCGTAGGGAGGGGAAGATTTCGAGTAGCGTCACGTCGATCTCCTGAAGGTGACCCGCCGTGTTGCGGGCCACCTTCAGATCTACTCCCGAAGATCACCGGTGGGGCGGTTCTTGACGCTTACTTGACGCGCCGCCGAACGAGGTTGACGCGGCCCTGACGGGGCTCGAATCACTGTGCCTGTCGAATCACTGTGCTCGCCGGCGCTTCCATCCGAACCAACCGAGCACCGCGAGCAATGCCACCGCGGCGCCTCCGCCGATGACCGCCGATCTGTCGGCGGACACACCAACGGACGGAGTTCCGCCGAGGCTCGGGGCGTAACCGGCGCCGTACACGGACTCGACCGCCGCTTGGATGTCGAACCCGGTTTCGGTAGCCGGCCCGCAGCTGTGCCCCTCGTGCTCGGCGTCGACGTCGTACGGCGCAGAAACGAACATCAGCTGCTCGGTGCCGAGCACGTAGCTTGTGCCACAACCGTTCCCGTTCGCGAGTGTCCCCACCGACGTCACCGATGCCAGATCGCCTTTGTAGACCCGGCTGACGTCGAACAGGTAGGTGTCCTCGAACCCGTCCGAAGTTTTCTCCGTCGGAGTCCCGAGGAAAACGGTGCTGGAGACGCTCACGGCTTCTTCCGGGGTAGCCGATGATGCGCACGAACATGCATTCGCTGCCGTGGGCAGCAGTAAGGGCAACCCTCCGGTCAAAAGAAGGATTGCCCCGACTGCCAGTGTTCTTCGCATCGCCATTAACCGACTATATGGTCTGCTATGGCCTGCTCTGAGAAGTTTGCGTGAATCAGCCGCCGAGCTTCTTGTAGAACGTGCCCACGATGGGCGCAACGACGGCACGCGGGCTGTAACCGCCCGCGACGGACATCGCCTTGCTCAAGATGCCCGGTACGACGCGCATCTTGTTCACGGCCAGGCCGTCGAGCGAGACCTTGGCGGTGTACTCGCTCGAGATCCAGAAGAAGTCCGGGACGAGCTTGTCGACGATCGACGCTTCGGCCGGGTCCGGGGTTTCGGTGCGTACTGGGCCTGGGGCGAGCAGGGTGACGTTCACTCCGGTGCCCTTGAGTTCACCTCGCAACGATTCCGCGAAGGTGTTCACGAACGCCTTCGTGGCGGCGTATGTCGCGTTGTTGGGGATCGGCATGTTTCCGGCCGCGGACCCGACCATCAGGATGGCTCCGGACTTGCGTGCGAGCATGCCGGGCAGCACGGCCAGCGTGAGATCGTGCACTGCAACGGCGTTGAGTTCGACCTGGTCGCGCTCGTATGCCGGGTCCAGCTCGGCGATCGGCCCGAAGGTGGCGATACCGGCGTTGTTGCACAGGATGCTGATGTCGCGGCCACCGAGTTCCTCGACCAGAACGGCACGCGCCGCGCTGTCGGAGAGGTCCGATGCACGGACCTCCACCTCGACGCCGTGCGCGGCGCGAAGCTTCTCGGCGAGGACCTCCATGACCTCGCCACGACGGGCAACGAGGATCAGGGAATGTCCGCGTGATGCCAGATCAGCGGCCAGTGCCTCTCCGATGCCGGAGGAGGCGCCGGTCACTACGGCGCGGGCTGTGGTTGTGGGTGTCGGCAGGCTCACGATCAGTCAGCGTAGCCGGTCAGATCTTCGCGGCCAGTCGTGTGCCCTGTTCGATGGCACGCTTGGCGTCGAGTTCTCCTGCCACGTCGGCGCCGCCGATGATGTGGGTCACCACGCCCGCGACGGTCAGTTCGTCCACGAGATCGCGAACCGACTCCTGCCCGGCGCAGATGACGATGGTGTCGACCTCGAGAAGTCGGGGCTTCTCGTGCTTCTCACCGAAGGTGATGTGCAGGCCGGCGTCGTCGATGCGCTCGTAGTTGACGCCCGAGAGCTCGTGGACGCCCTTGTTCTTGAGGGCCGCCCGATGGACCCAGCCGGTGGTCTTCGCGAGGCCGGCGCCGATGCGTCCTGGCTTGCGTTGGAGGAGGTAGACCTCCCGCTCGGAGAGCTCCGGTACCGGAGTGGTGAGAGCGCCCGGGGCCATTTCGGGTTCGGTGACGCCCCATTCCTGCTTCCACTCCTTGAGATGAAGAGTGGGGGAAGTGGGGTGCGTGAGGAATTCGCTCACGTCGACGCCGATGCCGCCGGCGCCGATGACGGCGACGGACTTGCCGACGGGCTTGCCCTCTCGGACGACCTCGGCGTAGGTCAGCACCTTCGAGTTCTCGATGCCGGGGATCTTGGGAACGCGCGGCGTCACGCCGGTGGCAACCACCACTTCGTCGAAGGATCCGATGAGATCTGCCGGTGTGACGCGGGTTTCGAGCTTGACCGTCACTCCGGCCACGTCCAGCATGCGGGTGTAGTAGCGAATGGTTTCGGCGAACTCTTCCTTACCCGGAATGAGCTGTGCGATCCCGAACTGTCCGCCGATCTTGTCCGAAGCCTCGAACAACGTAACCGAATGACCACGCTGAGCAAGATTGAGTGCTGCGGAAAGTCCGGCAGGACCGGCACCGACGACGGCGAGGTTCTTGGTCCGCCGAGTGGGGGAGAGGATCAGTGTGGTTTCGCGGCCCGCGCGCGGGTTGAGCAGGCAGGAGACCTGCTTGTGAACGAAGGCGTGGTCGAGGCAGGCCTGGTTGCAGGCAATGCACGTGTTGATCTCGTCGGACGCTCCTCTCTCGGCCTTGTTTACCCAGTCAGGATCGGCGAGCATCGGCCTGGCCATCGAAATCAATTGTGCGTCACCGCGGTTGAGGATCTCTTCGGCGGTCTCGGGCATGTTGATCCGATTCGAGGCGGCTACCGGAATGTCGACGTGCTTCTCGAGCTTGCCTGTTATGTCGACGAAGGCTGCTCGGGGAACCGAGGTGACGATGGTGGGCACCCGTGACTCGTGCCACCCGATGTCGGTGTTGATGATCGTGGCGCCGGCGGCTTCGACTTCCTTTGCCAGTGAGACGATTTCATCCCAGGTCTGACCGCCCTCGACCAGGTCTGCCATCGACAGCCGGAACACGATGATGAAGTTCGGGCCGACAGCCTTGCGTGTGCGTCGCACGATTTCGACTGCCATGCGTCGACGGTTCTCGGAACTGCCGCCCCACTGGTCGGTGCGCTTGTTCGTGCGCTCGCAGAGGAACTGGTTGATGAAGTAGCCCTCACCGCCCATGATTTCGACGCCGTCGTAACCCGCGGACTTGGCCAGGCGCGCGCAGCGAACGTAGTTGCGGATCTGCCAACGCACCCCACGGCCGGTCAGCTTGCGCGGACGGAACGGGTTGATGGGCGCCTTGATCGACGACGCGGAGACACTGAAAGGCTGGTAGCTGTAGCGGCCGGCGTGCAGGATCTGCATGGCGATCTTTCCGCCCGCGTCGTGAACCGCCTTGGTGATCCGGCGGTGACGGCGCGCTTCGATGCGGTTGGTCAGCTTGGCACCGAAGGGCAAGAGCCAACCGGTGCGGTTGGGCGCGTAGCCGCCGGTGATGATCAAGCCGACACCGCCACGAGCACGTTCCGCGAAGTACTCGGCCAAGCGGTCGGTGTCCTTCGCGCGATCTTCGAGGCCGGTGTGGATCGATCCCATGACGACGCGGTTCTTCAGCGTCGTGAATCCGAGGTCGAGCGGTTCGAGCAGGCGGGGGAACTGTGTATCCGTCATGACTGAAGATGTCCTTCCGTGGCGTACTCGCCGGTGTCTTCGATGGCGTACTCGCCAGTGTCTTCGATGGCGTACTCGCCAGTGGGCAATGCGTCCAGAACTTCCTGGCACCAGTCGGTGAATCCTTCTTCGACGCGGATACCGCCGCGAAGTACCAGGTACTGGTGCAGTGAAGAGCCGGAAAGTGCTGCTGGATTGGGGAAGTCACGCTTTTCGATGAGTCGGTAGACGTCGAGGCGGGCGGCGTGGCCGTCGCGGTGGCGAGCGACTTCGCGTCGTAGAGCGGGGAGATCGGCGTGCGCTGCGGCCCTGATCTTGATGGCCAACTCGTTGCGCAGGTGGTTCGGTTCGGACGGCTCGGCGATCCATCGGGTCAGTTCGGCGCGGCCGGCATCGCTGACGCGGTACATCTTCTTGTCCGGGCGGCCGTCCTGCGCGATGGCCTCCACCTCCACCCAGCCTGCCTCGTCCATTCGCTTGAGGACTCGGTAGATCTGCTGGTGCGTCGCGCTGTGGAAGAAGCCGATCGACTTGTCGAACCGGCGTGTGAGGTCGTATCCCGACGCATCCTGTTCGGACAGGGAGACGAGCAACGCATGTTCGAGTGCCATGGAAAAAGTATCTATGCACTCAGGTGCGTATGCAACTAAGTGCGTACTAACTTGGGTGCATAGAACGTCTTGTGTGTCGACTTCGGAGAGAGGCGCCGAGTCGCCCGCGCGCAGTTAGGCTTCGCCGTATGAGCGCCGAGTCCACGAGCATGCAGGCCGAGCCACCCGCAGGCATCGGTGGTGCGGCCACGAAGAGTCAAGTGTTCGCGTGGGGGCTGTGGGATTGGGGATCGGCAGCATTCAACGCCGTGATCCTCACGTTCGTCTTCTCGGTCTATCTCACCGACGCGGTCGGCGACGACCTGCCCGGCACGATTTCGGCAACTACGTGGCTCAGTTGGGCTCTCGGAATCGCCGGCTTCTTCATCGCGATACTCGCCCCGATCACCGGACAGCGTTTCGATGCGTCGGGTAAACGCAAACTCTCGCTCGCGATACTCACCGGCATCACCGTGCTCTCGATGGCGGGTCTCTATTTCGTCGAAGACAACTACCGCTACCTGTGGCTCGGATTGGTTCTGCTCGCAATCGGTTCGGTGATTTTCGAACTGGCCGGCGTGCCGTACAACGCCATGATGCGGCAGGTGTCGACACCGGAGAATCTGGGACGAGTCTCCGGCTTCGGCTGGGCCATGGGATATTTCGGCGGAATCGTGCTGCTGTTGCTGTGTTACTTCGGGTTCATCGTCGGCGACGGCGACACTCGGGGATTCCTGGGATTGACCACCGACGGCGGCATGAACATCCGGATGGTGGCACTGCTGGCTGCAGTGTGGTTCGCGGTCTTCGCGATTCCGGTGTTCTTCAAGGTTCCCGAGTTGCCCAGCCCCGCGGTCGATCCGGGAGCGTCCAAGGCCGGGTTCCTCGACTCCTATCGGGTGTTGTGGCGCGATCTGCGCGAACTCTGGAACGTCGACAGGCGCACGATCTGGTACCTGATCGCGAGCGCACTCTTTCGTGACGGTCTGGCGGGTGTGTTCACCTTCGGAGCCGTGTTGGCTGTCAACGTCTACGGAATCAGTGCGGCCGACGTCCTGCTGTTCGGTGTTGCCGCCAACGTGATTTCCGCAATCGGTGCATTGGTGGCCGGACGCTTCGACGATCGGATCGGACCCAAACAGGTCATCACCGTCTCGCTGGCGTCGATGATCGTGGTCGGCGCGATATTGATCGCGGTGTCCGGGCCGGTGATGTTCTGGATCTTCGGTCTCGCGCTCTGCCTGTTCGTCGGGCCCGCTCAGTCTTCGGCACGAACCTTCTTGGCACGCATCACCCCGCCTGGGCGTGAAGGTCAGATGTTCGGCCTGTATGCGACCACAGGCCGAGCAGTGTCGTTCTTGGCGCCGACACTGTTCGGCCTGTTCGCTTGGCTCTTCGGTGCAGACCGTGCCGGCATCATCGGACTGCTGGTGGTTCTCGGCGTCGGTCTTGCCGCATTGTCGATGGTGAAGGCGCCGGAAGGGGACAGTGCGATCCCCGTCAATCCTTGAAGTAGACCAACTGGTGTGTCGTAGCGAGCAATGCGCCGTCACTGCCCCAAATTTCGGCCGACTGATCGAAGTATCCGTTTCCGAACCGTTGGGTCCGTGCGGTTCCCAGCACGGAATTGTCTGCCTGTGCGGTCAGCGTCTGAGCGTCGGCGTGGAAGTAGATGGTCATCGAGACCGTTCCGGCCGGAGCCATCTTGCCTCGGCGCAAGAAGACTCGTGGGAAGAAGACATCACACAGTGCGGTCAGCGACGTGAAGTCGAGAGCGCGTGCCGGCTGATCTCGCACCCAGAGCGTCGTGGTCGAGTCGGGGTGCTCGCCCGACTCCAGATCGGGGATCGCACCTTCGACAAAGCGCATCTCGTAGTTCTGTGCCCAGGCGATGAACTCGGGGAACGGCAGCAGCGCAACGTTTTCGGCCGACGGAACTTCCGGCATCGTGATCTCGGTAGACGACCAGGTTTCACGCCTGGTACCGAACACTGCTGTCGCGGTGGTGGCGACGGTTCCGTCCTGAGACAGTTCGATGGACCAGTGCTGCGTCGAGCGGTTGGTACGCACCGGCCGGGCGGAGATCTCGAAGGCGCCCTCGGTGATCGGACCGGCAAAGTTGACGGTCAACGACAGCGGATCGCCGAGGCGTTCGGGGTGCTTCAGTACAGATTCGAGCAACGTGGCAGCGGTGACGCCGCCGAACGGCCCGACCATGTTGTTGTATGCCGGATTGGTTTCGCCGGTCGACAAGCCGGCGGTGAGTGGCGTCAATCCGACAGCGGTGTCGAACGGATGGGGTGGTGCAACGGTCTCGGTCATCGCAGAACTCCTGGTGGTGGAATCAATTCGGCTCTATGTATGACAACATACATAGAGCCGAATTCGTCGCGACGATCAGGATCCTGCACGTGCGAGGATTGCCTCGGCCAACTCTTCGGCCCGCTCTTCCGGAATCCAGTGACTTCCGCCGTCGAGCACGACGAACTCGTAGGGAGCGTCCACGAATTCACCACAGCGTTCTGCGCCTGCGCGGCCGAGCGCTGTGTCGCCGGTGCTCCAGACATACGTGGTCGGCACGGTGGTGCGATCGATGTCGCCGAAGTCGCGAGTCATCGCGCGGTACCAGTTCAAGGCGCCGGTGAGCGCGCCCTCCCCGCTCAGGACACGAATGTGCTCGTCGGCGAATTCAGGATCGATCTGGCCGTCGAACATGGCGCGCAGCCGGCGGAAGTTGTCCTCCGACAACACTTCCTCGGCTTTGCCCTCCTGTCGGAGAAGTCCGATGTACGACGAGCGTTGCTTCTGGTCCTCGTCCTCGCGGAGTGCCCAACCGAAGGCGGTGGGGTGGGGGACCGAGATCGCCGTCAGGCTGCGGATCCGGTTCGGATGGCGACCGGCGACCTGCCAGGCGACCGCCGAACCCCAGTCGTGGCCGACCAGATGCGCGTCGGACAGGCCGAGTGCGTCGAGCAATCCGACGACGTCGGCTACCAGGTGCTCGATCTTGTAGGCATCCACCCCTTCGGGGCGCGCGCCGGCGGAGTATCCGCGCTGATTCGGTGCGATCACACGGTATCCCGCCGCGGTGAGCAGTGGTGTGACCTTGCCCCAGGATGCGGCGCTCTCCGGGAAGCCGTGCAGCGCTACCAGCGGAATGCCGTCGTCCGGGCCCGAGATCAGTACGTCGAAGGTGAGGTCGCCAACGGGGATTTCGTATGTACTCGTGGAAGACATGACTCTCACCGTACGTCGAAAAGGTGAACCCGAGGTCAGTTTCGAGGTGGATTCCAGGTGGCCATTCCGAGCATGATGACTCGCAGTTGCTTCTCGGCTCGTGTGATGACGGCGGCTTCGTCGCGATACCCGGCCGTCCCGGCGTCCAGCAGTTCGACGACAGCGCTGAACATCGTCGAGACGATCAGGTCGGCAGCCATTTCCAGATCGTCCGACGACCAGCTTTCCAGTCCGGCAATTCTGGAGAGGTCGATGGTCAGTTCGCTGACGAACAACCGCATTTCAGTGGCTATCGCACGTCGTACCTCACTGACGCCGCTGTAGCGTTCGCGGCAGAGGAACCGAAACTGTCGCTCGTGTGTATGCACTTGTCGCACAAGGATGCCCAGTGACGTAGCGGCGTCCTTGGTGCTGGGATTACGCCTTGCGTCGCGCAGCATCTGGCGCAACATGCGCATGCTCTCTTCGACGAGGACGACACCGACGTCCTCCAGTGAAGCGAAGTGGCGGTAGAACGCCGTCGGAACGATCCCGGCTTCCCTGGCTACCTCTCGCAAGCTGATTCCGGCGAAGCCGCGATCGGCCGAGAGGTCCATGGCAGTGTCCAGGAGCGCTTGGCGTGTGCGTTCCTTCTTTGCGGCACGACTTTCCGGCTCCCTGTTGTCGGGTTCCCTGCGCTCTGGGTTCACCGGTCCGGCCTTCGTCACGACGTCGAGTGTAGGTACAGGCATTCCGGCTCCTTTCGGCAACTCGTGTAACTCGGATCACATTCTTGTTGACATGTACTTGTGTGCACCTGTCACACTATCTTCGGTGAACATTTGTACACTGAATTCACGCCGTCGGGGGAAGCTAGCCCAGCAATCGATACACCCGGCAACCGAAGTGCGAGGAGGGTCATGACAATCGCATCTGCTCCTGAGAACACGACACCGAAGTCCACACCTCGGCGCGGACTGTCCTTGGTGGGACTGATCGAAGCCATGGCTGCTCCACATCAGATCGATCGGTACCTCGAGTTGGTCAACCCGATGGCGACCGTTCGTGACATCCGCGCGCAGGTTGTCGCCGTCGACCATCCGACCGCTGACTCCGTCACTCTGACGCTGCGCCCGACTCGCCAGTGGCGCGGTTTTCAGGCGGGCCAGTTCGTGCAGTTGGGCGTGGTGATCGACGGTGTTCGTCACACTCGCTGCTACTCGCCGGCCGGCGGCGCGTCTACGCGCAACGGGCTGATCGAGCTCACCGTGAAAGCGCATCCCGGTGGCCTGGTGTCGCAGTATCTGTACGCCAACGCGGCGCCCGGACTCGTTGTCAGCCTCTCGCAGGCAGACGGTGTGTTCTCCCTTCCCGTCGACCGCCCGCGTCGGGTGTTGTTGATCAGTGGCGGCAGTGGAATCACCCCGGTCATGTCGATGCTTCGGACGCTGGTGGAGGAGGAGCACTCGGGCGAGATCGTGTTCGTGCATTACGCGAACACCGATGCCGACGTGGCATACACGCGCGCGCTGAAGACCATCGCCGAGCAGAACCCGAACGTGAAACTGGTACTCGTGTACACCGAAAGCGGTGGAGGTGACCTCGAAGGTTTCTTCGATCGCGGGCACCTCGACGCCGTGGCTCCGTGGATCGCCGATCCGGACACGATCGACGCCCAGGCTTATCTCTGCGGGCCTCCCGGTCTGATGCGGGGAGTGCGTGAGGTGTTCCGTGAGGTCGACGTCGAGCACTTGCTCAATACCGAGGAGTTCGCGCCGGCGGTGGCCGAGCCGGGTGAGGCCGGCGGCGAGGTGTCATTCACCAAAAGTGGGGTGGCGGCCGAGAACTCCGGCGAAACACTTCTCGAACAAGCAGAAGCTGCGGGCCTCAATCCCGAATACGGATGCCGGATGGGAATCTGCTTCTCCTGCACCTCCGTCAAGAAGGCGGGTCGTACCCGAAACGTGCGCACCGGTGAGACAGACGACGAGCCGGACAAGAAGATCCAGCTGTGCGTCAGCGCTCCCGTCGGCGACGTCACCGTCGACATCTGAAGTCCCATTTTCCACACGACTGTCTGGAGACCGACATGTTTGGACTTTCACTTCCCACCCTCCCGTTCCTCGGCAACGGTTCCGATGCGAAGGACGACGCTCCCGTCGTCCTGACGTACGAGCAGGTCGAGGAGATCGGCCGCGAGTTGGACGCATTGCGTGATCGCACCGTCGCTTCGCTTGGGGCCGAAGACCGGGAGTACATCTACAAGATCATCAAGGCTCAGCGCGGGTTCGAGGTCGCAGGTCGCGGCTTGATGTACCTCGGATTCCTACCGCCGGTGTGGCTCGCGGCAGTCGGTGCGCTGAGTGTGTCGAAGATTCTCGACAACATGGAGATCGGCCACAACGTCATGCACGGTCAATATGACTGGATGCGGGAACCCGGGCTCAATTCCGAAGTCTTCGAATGGGATACGGTGTGCCCGGCCGACCAGTGGCGCCACTCGCACAACTACATGCATCACACGTACACCAATATTCTCGGCAAAGACCGTGACATCGGATACGGCATCCTGCGTATCGACGACGCGCAGAAGTGGAACCCCTATTACCTCGGTAATCCGGTCTGGGCCTTTGCCTTGATGATGCTCTTCGAGTGGGGTGTGATGATGCACGATCTCGAGATCGAGAACGTCATCCAGGGCAAACGCAAGTGGCACGACGTCAAGCCGCTTCTGAAGGGCTGGTGGAACAAGGCGGGCAAGCAGGTCCTCAAGGACTACGTCATCTTCCCGGTTCTGACGGGGCCGCTGTTCGTGACCACTCTCGCGGGGAACGTCACCGCCAACCTGGTCCGAAACGTGTGGACGTACTCGATCATCTTCTGTGGCCATTTCCCCACCGGCGTACAGAGCTTCACCGAGGACGAGACGGCCGACGAGACTCGTGGTCAGTGGTACGTGCGTCAGATGCTCGGCAGCGCCAACATCGAGGGAAGCCCGCTCTTCCACATCATGTCCGGCAACCTCTCGCACCAGATCGAGCACCACCTGTTCCCGGACCTGCCTGCGCATCGTTATCCGGAACTCGCTCCCCAGGTGAAAGAATTGTGTGGGAAGTACGGTTTGCCGTACAACACCGGTGGGTTCTTCAAGCAGATCGGTTCGGTATGGGGCAAGATCTTCAAGCTCGCTCTTCCGCCCGGTTTGGTCAAGTCGAAGACCCCTCCCGGTGTTATCGTCGAGCGCCAGCGAACTGCAGCCTGAGAGGCACACACTGATGGTCGGGAAATTCGAACGCCGCAAGGACACGGTCCAGGAACTGACCGAAAGTGCAGCCAACCACGTGGGCTCCATCGCGATGATCATCGCCGGGGCTGTTCGAGACGTGACGCGCGAGATCGGTGACTGGGTGTCCGACGGAATCGAGATGCGTGAAGCAGCGAAAAAGGCTGCGGCTGACGATCGTTCGGAGTCCGTGACCATCGAGCACGACGAGACCGATCCACCGGAAGATTGGCGTTGATTCCAACTCTTCGATCGCCGAGACAGTAAGGCCGACGGCCGGATCGCCCAACCGCGAGCCGTTTCGCCTGAACGACCACGTTGCCCTCCGTCACAGATGACGGAGGGCAACGTGGGTTTCGTGGACTGTTTCGGCGGCCGAAGACGCGGATCGAACACCGATCACGAGTGAGGTCCTAAGCAGCACTTCCGAGGCTCGCCGAGTCGAAGCTGCCGAGCCCGGTGCTACCGAGACCGCTGCTACCGACCCCGCCCAATGCGAGCGCATTGCTGCTACCCGCGCTCAGTAGCTGGACGATGATGTTGATGACGATGGGGTCGCCGGTGAGCGGAATTGTAGGCACAGGGGGACCTGCTTTCTGTTTCGAGATGTGGTGAGCAAGGTGAGCGGCGACGGGATCGTCGACGTGGTCAGGCGGGCTGTTTCAGCCACTTCCGGTGCTGCCGAGCGACACGATAGAGCCGTTGCCGAAGCCGAGTGCTCGGGAGAGTGAGCCGAAGTCGATGACCAGGCTGCCCAGGGTGTGCTGGTTTATCACAGTGGTTCCTGTCTGTGCCGCGACTTTGTGATGCGAGCGGGTAAGTCGATCAGGGAGCAGGCGTCGTGGGAGTTTCGCCGCCGCCGCCGCCAATCGGAGAGTTGTTGGTGTAGAGGAAACTGCTGCCGGCGTTGAACATCTGTAGGACGGTGTTCATGACGACGGCCAAAGCGCCTGTGGTTGGTGCGGCGATCATGTGCTTGCTCCTGGTTTCAGCGGTGGCGACGTGGTGGTCACCGTGGTCACCGCCATCACAGTGTCAGGCGGCTTGGAGCGGGCCCTGCGCGAGAGATTCTCTCGCACAGGGCCCGAGATTCGTCCTAGGAGACGCCGCCGCCATCCGTCGAGCCCGTGCCGGTGCTGCCCGCGTTGAAGAGCTGCAGGATGGTGTCGAAGAAGGCACCGAGGAGAGCGTTATCCTGGCCGTTGATCATGTGTTTCCCCTTAATTGTTACTGGTTTGCGCGGTGATTCGCACCACACTTTTATAGCCCGGTTCGGAGCGGAAAAGTGGGGTCCAGGCGCCACACGTGGACAGCTAATAGCGAGGATGTGAGTGTTCACATTTTCGCTGGACGATTGTCCACATCAGTGCTTGCGAAAGTCAGAGAGATCATGGCAGCGCGCAGTTTGAGCAGTTCAGAGGGCAGGGCCGGATCCAATCCGGTCAGGGTTGCGATGCGCTTGATTCGATTGTCGACGGTGTTGGTGTGCAGGCCGAGCGCCGACGCGGTGCGCTGACGATGCTGGCCGTTGGCGAGATGTATGGACAATGTCTGCAGCAGTTCCGGATTGCCGTCGAGTGGCCTTAGAAGATTGATCAAGCTGTCGCGGCCTGCGCCACCCCGAGTGAGTTGATACTCGAGCGCGAGGTCTTCCATTCGGTACGACCGCGCCGGCAGTCTCAGGCGCCGCACGAGTTGCGCCAATTCGTGAGTGGTTGCTTGGGCGGCGGCGATATCTCGTACCGCGGCGTTCTCGGCGATTGCTGTGATCTCCACCCCGACCGTTGCGCGTGCACGTTGGATGACCTCGCACACTGTTCCCCAGTCGGGTGTGCCCTCGATCAGGACCAGACCACGTTGCGGTGCAGGAGCTTCGAGCAGCGCCGACCCGAAGTGGGCCGCGATTTTCGATTGAGCGACGGAGAGGTCACGGTAGGCCTGTATGCGCTGGTGGTTGCCGTTGCGTGCTCCCGGGCGGATGGGCGGCAGGTTCACCAGGAGCCGCAGGACGAGATAGCGGGGTGCGAGTTCAACGCCCATCTGCAACGCAAGCTGGGTGGGATCGTCGCCGTCCATCATGGCTTTCACGAGAGCGCCGGCGGAGTATTCCCCGAGTTGGGAGCCAGCTGGAAGAGCCGAGAGATAGCTGATCGAGATGAACGAGTGAAGCCGCTGCGCGAGTGCGAACAAGAACTCGTTGAGATCCCCGAGATTGGCGGAGTCCTCGGCGTCGGCCCGGCTGAGGATGAGGGTGCGGAAAGTGCTGATGCCCTCGTTGGTCAAGTTGAGGATCGCGCTGAGTGGCACGCCTTTCAATGCTTGTTGGACGGTCATCGTGTGAATGCCGTCCAACTCTTGGTCGGTGGGAAGTTTGCGGTGATCCAGCAGCTGGATCCCCACTTGGAGCCCCTGCACGATCACCGCAATCAGTTCCCGACGAACTGCCTCCGTTTGGAGGGAAGTCAACGTCGGGTTGGCACGGGACAGGTGATCTACGAGATCGCTTGCCAGTGGGATGACGTCGTTGACCGCTGTGGAGGCGGGCTTGCCTCCCAACATGAGCGGTCCCGGGTTGTTCAGCAGCGCTGGGGACATGGGTGGCCTCCTCTAGACAGGTGCGTCGCCTGGCACAGGCACCCGGAGGCTCGGCGCGTTACGAAGCGGGGTACACGCTGAGGCCTTGTTCGGGGGCATACTCGCCGCTGAAATTTGCGGATCGAATTGCGCCAGGCGTTGTGATTTCTACCACATGAACGATCGTCCAACTGTGAAATGGACAAATGTGAAGATAAGTCCATATGCCCCACGCGCTGCGGACCTAAACAATCGTCCACTTACGGTGTTTTTCGACGTCAGGGGGGAAAACGGATTCGGAGGACACCACGAGTTCCGTCTGGGATCATTGCCGGCGCCCATGGTGCTCGTCGCGGGCGATTTGCTCAGATCAAGCTCGAGGGCCCTGGGCCCTCGCGGACCCAGGGCCCTCGAGGCCTAGGTATTGATTCGACCAGTCCGATGTACGGGAACCGGTTCAGGGTGAAATCACCCCTTTTTGTACTGCTGTCTGTATTGCGGAAATCTCTAAATGACGCCCAGCGAAATCATGGCGTCGGCCACCTTCACGAAGCCGGCAATGTTCGCGCCGTGCACGTAGTCGCCCGGCTTTCCGTACTCGGCAGCGGTGTTGATGGTGCGCTTGTGAATGCCGCGCATGATTCCGGCGAGACGCTCGTCGGTGTACTCGAAGCTCCAGGAATCACGCGAAGCATTCTGCTGCATTTCGAGGGCGGAGGTTGCGACGCCACCGGCGTTGGCCGCCTTGCCGGGCGCGAAGGCTACGTTCGCGTCACGGAAGAGCTGGATGCCGCCGGGGGTGGTGGGCATGTTCGCGCCTTCGGCAACGGCCTGAACGCCGTTGGCGATCAAGGTCTTTGCGGCATCTTCGTCGAGCTCGTTCTGAGTCGCGCAGGGGAGTGCGACGTCGCACGGCACGTCCCAGATGGAACCATCGGCGATGAACTCGGCATGCGGAACTGCGTCGGCGTACTCGCTGATGCGGCCGCGGCGAACTTCCTTGATCTCCTTGAGGAGGTCGAGATCGATGCCCTTCTTGTCCACGATGTATCCCGAGGAATCCGAGCAGGCGATCGCGACGCCGCCGAGCTGGTGGATCTTCTGGATTGCGTAGATGGCGACATTGCCGGATCCGGAGATCACGACGTTCTTGCCTTCGAGGCCTTCACCCTTTGCCTTGAGCATTTCGGCGACGAAGTACGCGACGCCGTAGCCGGTGGCCTCGGTGCGAACCTGCGATCCGCCCCAGGTGATGCCCTTGCCGGTGAGGACGCCCGACTCGTACGTGTTGGTCAGCCGCTTGTACTGACCGAACAGGTAGCCGATCTCGCGACCGCCGACGCCGATGTCGCCGGCCGGAACGTCGGTGTATTCACCGATGTGACGCTGCAGTTCGGTCATGAAGGACTGACAGAAGCGCATGACCTCTGCGTCGGAGCGGCCCTTGGGATCGAAGTCCGAGCCACCCTTGCCGCCGCCGATGGGCAGGCCGGTGAGTGAGTTCTTGAAGATCTGCTCGAAGCCGAGGAACTTCACGATGCCCAGGTTGACGCTGGGGTGGAAGCGCAGGCCGCCCTTGTAGGGGCCGAGTGCACTGTTGTACTGCACGCGGAAGCCACGGTTGACGTGAACGTTGCCCTGGTCGTCGGTCCACGGCACG
This sequence comes from Rhodococcus sp. UFZ-B548, assembly GCF_903819475.1. Classification (NCBI taxonomy): domain Bacteria; kingdom Bacillati; phylum Actinomycetota; class Actinomycetes; order Mycobacteriales; family Nocardiaceae; genus Rhodococcus; species Rhodococcus sp. UFZ-B548. Next base: position 26,541 of record NZ_CAIJDS010000029.1, on the reverse strand, counting down.
CGGAAGATGATCTGGCGTTCCGGCTCGCAAAGCCGCTCGATGAGTCCGGCGTCGGCGTAGCGGGGGTGGCGTTCGAGCACTACGTGAAGAGACTCGAAGACCTCTGCGGCGGCCTGATGGAACTCGGGCTCTCCTGCATTGCGAACCAAAACCTGATCGTAAATCTGCGCTACGCGGTCACGTACGGACACCGCTCACCTACCTCGTTGTGAGAACTCTTTTACATTTCCGTTACATACTAGGCGCCTTTATTGCTGTATCGGACAACTGTCCTGTGAAGGTGAAATCGGACACAGCTGTCACTTGTGTCAGTTGAACGGGCGATTTATAACAATTTGCTCAGCTTTCACTCTCTTAACACAGTCCAAATGGTTTGCTTCTGCGGTCGGGGATCACTGTGCCTGTGGTCCGAACGGGAGTCGAAATGATCAGAGGGGCTGCACGTGCGTAATAAACACTCCATGTCGGCGATGTTGTCGATAGGCGTCGTCACGATTGCCGCGACGATTGCCGCAGCACCGTCTGCGTCGGCGATCGGCGGACCGTGTGGGTCGGGAGGAAGTGGTTCCGCCGGATCGATGACGGGTTCGCTCGGTTCGCTGACCGGATCACTTGGCAGTGGTTCCGCCGGTACCGGCTCCCTCGCCAACGCGTTGCCCTGGATCACCGGCGCGCCCAACGGTGCTCTGCCGGTGCTGACCGGCCGCACCAAAGCGATCGAAATGGTCACTGGCCCAGGCAGTCCCAACAACACGATCGAGCGGTTCAACGTGTCGGGAACCGACCTCGGAATCATGTGGGACAACGGTCTTTCGGGGCCGGATCACGACGTTCTGATGGCATTCGGCGATACGGTTGGCGACTGCGACACCCCGGGTGACGACTGGCGCAGCAACGTGTTGTTCCGCAGCAACGACACCGCCATCGCCGACGGCATGAAGATCGACAGTTCTCCTTTGGACGGCCCCAATCATTCCAAGGAGATCATTCCGGGATTCGGCATTCCGGGCGAGTTCACCACCATCCCGACCGCTGGAATCTCTTACGGTGGTGTGCAGTACATCAGATTCATGTCCGTTCGGTCGTGGGACGAACCAGGAGCCTGGACCACCAACTACTCGGCTCTGGCCTTCTCCACGGACAACGGCGAGAACTGGGAGCTCGATCCGGCGACGGTTCGCGCGAACACAGAAGGACTCGGTATCCCGGGGATTCCGGCGGTATCACCGATCAATTCCACCTTCCAGCAGAGCGCCTTCCTCGACGGACGCGATGGTTACCTGTACGAATACGGAACTCCTTCAGGTCGTTTCGGTAAGGCGGTCCTGGCGCGAGTGGCCGGCGCCGACATCAGAAACCTCGGCGCCTACGAATACTGGGACGGCTCCGGTTGGAGTCCGCGAGATACCGATGCCGTTCAGGTCATCAAGGCACCGGTCAGTGAACTTGCCGTGCAGTGGAACGACTACCTGAACAAGTACGTTGCCATGTACACCAGTGCCGAGGGCAACCTGGTGATCCGTCAGGCCGACCAACCGCAAGGCCCGTGGAGTGGTACGCAGACCCTGTTGAGTGGAATCACGTTGCCCGCGTTGTACGGCGGATTCATGCACCCGTGGGCGAGCGGACAGTTCCTCGAATTCGTCGCGACCACGTGGGACCGTTACAACGTCATCTACATGCGAACCGACTTGAACGGACTCAAGATGGCGTCGTCGGATTCGCGCGATCGTCCTGACCCCGCGACCACCGGTGAGGCTCGCGTCCTCGAAGTCACGATGCCGGAAGACCGCTAGCCCGAGCAAGATTCAACAACTGTGGCCTGCAACTCGATCGAGTTGCAGGCCATAGTTCTGTGGGTAGTGATATTCGGGTGATGCTCAGAGAATGAAGAGCATTTCCTGATACGTCGGGAGTGGCCAGTGATCGTCGGCGACGATGGTTTCGAGGAAGTCGGCCGCTGCACGTACCTCTGCCATGGCGGGCAGGAGTGCGTCCTGTGCGTGCTTGGCCTGATCGAATGGCGACTCGCCGGCGTCGGTGTCGATTGCTGCGCGCAGGGCCGCGAGCGCTGTGCGCAGAGCCGCAACGGGCGCCGACACTTCTTCGAGCGGAGCTGAATCCGGTTCGAGGCCGGCGGACTTCAGTGCGACGAAGTTCTGCGCAACTTCCGTCTGGTGGCGCACTGCAGCCGGAAGGATCAGCGTCGTACCGATTTCGGCGGCCAGGCGTGCCTCGACGCCGATGCTCAGTGCGTACTGTTCGAGTCCGACCTCGTAGCGACTGTGCATCTCTCGGTGGTTGAAGACCTTGTACTTCTCGAAGAGTTCCATCGAGGACTCGGTGATCAGTTCAGGAAGGGCGTCCAGCGTCGTGCGAAGGTTCGGCAGGCCGCGAGACTCGGCCTCGATCTGCCAGTTCTCCGAGTAACCGTCGCCGTTGAAGACAACCGCACCGTGGTTGGTGATGATCTCGGTGAGCAGATTCTGGACGGCGGTGTCGAAATCCGCGCCGTCGGCGACCGCGGCCTCCAGTTCGGTGGCCATGTAGTCCAAGGCCTCGGCCATGATCGTGTTGATGGTGACCATCGGGCCGTTGACTGTTTGCAGCGATCCTGGTGCGCGGAACTCGAAACGGTTGCCGGTGAAGGCAAACGGGCTCGTGCGGTTGCGGTCGCCCGGATCGGTCGGCAGGACGGGAAGGGTGTCGGCTCCGATCATCATGGTGCCCTTGTCCTTCGACGATGTTGCCGCGCCCTTGGCGATCTGCTCGAAGACGTCGGCCAGTTGATCGCCGAGGAAGATCGAGATGATTGCCGGGGGAGCCTCGTTGGCACCGAGACGGTGATCGTTGGTTGCCGATGCGACCGACGCGCGCAGGAGGCCGGCGTATTTGTGGACGGCCCGGATGACTGCGGCGCAGAATACGAGGAACTGGGCGTTGTCATGCGGATTGTCGCCGGGGACAAGCAAACTGCCGAGTTCGGAGTTGCCCAGCGAGAAGTTGACGTGCTTGCCGGAGCCGTTGACACCGTCGAACGGCTTCTCGTGGAACAGACATTCCATGCCGTGCTTCTTGGCGATGGTTTTGAAGGTGGTCATCAGCAACTGCTGGTGGTCGGCGGCGATGTTGCCTCGCTCGAACATCGGGGCGATTTCGAACTGGCCGGGGGCAACCTCGTTGTGCCGTGTCTTGGCGGGGATGCCGAGTTTGAACAGTTCCCGCTCGGTGTCCATCATGAATCCGAGCACACGTTCCGGGATCGCCCCGAAGTAGTGGTCGTCGAACTCCTGGCCCTTGGGCGGCTTTGCGCCGAAGAGTGTTCGGCCGGCGTTGAGGAGGTCGGGGCGTGCGAGGAAGAAGTGTCGATCGATCAGGAAGTACTCCTGCTCGGGACCGCAGAACGACACGATGTGCTCGGGGTCGTCGTGGCCGAACAACTTCAGGATTCGTTCGGCGTGGAAACCCATTGCCTGTTGTGAACGCAGCAGGGGAGTCTTGTGGTCGAGCGCTTCGCCGGTCATCGAAACGAACACGGTCGGGATACACAGTGTGTTGCCGTTGGGGTTTTCGAGAACGTAGGCCGGGCTCGTGACATCCCAGCCGGTGTATCCGCGAGCCTCGAATGTGTTGCGCAGCCCGCCGTTCGGGAAACTCGAGGCGTCGGGTTCACCTTGGATCAAGGTCTTGCCGGCGAACTCCGCCAATGCACTGCCGTCGCCGACCGGCTCGAGGAAGCTGTCGTGCTTCTCGGCCGTCAACCCGGTCAGTGGATAGAAGACGTGGGCGTAGTGGGTTGCGCCTTTCTCCAACGCCCAGTCCTTCATCGCCGACGCGACCGCATCGGCGACCATGGGATCAAGCGGTTTGCCTTGCTCGATCGTCGCCATCACCGACTTGTAGACGAGCTTGGGCAGTCGCTTCTGCATGACCACCTTGTTGAAGACGTTGGCACCGAACACCTCGCCGGGTGTCTCGTCGGTGGTGAAACTGACCACCGGAGGTGTGTAGGCCTCGACGTCCTTGATCGCTTGCAAGCGAACTGCATTTCCACTCATGTGCTTACCCCTCGCCCGGGCCCAGGGCTGCGCTGCTGATTGCGAGCCCGACTTCGGCAAACCCTACGAACCTCCGGTATCGGGGGTGTTTCGTAGATATTGCGCCTGTCCGCAAACTTCGAGTCACAACGGAAATGTCGATCTGTCGGAGGTCTACGGCAGACTTCGAGCCGACGGGCTATTGCAGGACAGTCGAATCGGAGAGTCTTCGTGATCAGGGTGTTGGTGCCAACAACGGTGGAGCAGAGCGATCTCGCGGAAGTGCTTCGGTTGTACGAAGAACTTGTCACCGAGACCCGAAAAGAGGTCGGCTGCATCAATTACGAGTTACTGCAGCGCACCGACAATCCCTGCGAGCTCGTGTTGGCGGAGGAATGGGAATCGCAGGAGCACCTCGACGCCCACACTCATACCGAGCACTTCGTCAGGTTGGTTGAGGCGCTGGACAAGCTCGAGACGGCAGCGCCGGCGCAGATCTTCACGAAGGTTCTGTAGCGGCGGAGTCCGGTCTCAGTGCTCGCTCAGGCGTCGAACGAACATTCCGGAGAGCCTCGAGCGTCAACTAGGCGAGCCGTTCCGACACACGCGGAAACTGGTTTGCGTCGACACGCCAGAATCATCGTAGGTCCGTCGAGTCCGATGTAGGACAGCGCCTTCGGGCTCCAGCCGGGCCTTGTGCCGGTGTCGGCCGACCTGCACGGGCGCTCTATACGGTCACGTCGGAGTAGGGCATATGCTCTGACACCCAAGGAAATACGAATTCCATGAGTAGCAGCACCACCGCGACCAAGAGAACGATCGCCAGCAGGGCCTTCACTGGTTGGGGGCCGGGGAGCGCGCCCCAGAGGTAGCCGTACATTCATTGCTCCTGGAATGCCGCGGGAATGGTGCGCGAAGTCTTCGAGATTGTTTCGACGAGAACCGCGTGGACGATCAAGCGTTCGCTGTTCGAGTAGAGCGGATGGCACGTGGTCAGTGTCAACATACTTTCCAGCGTGGCGTCGGGCTCGGCCCAAGGGCTTCCGGGCAGCGGGTTGACGACCGCAACATCCCCGGGCACGGTGATGTGCCGCCCGAGGAGATGGGCGTAGTCGCCTTCGGAAACCCGATCGGCTTGCTCGGGATTCAAGCAGGCTTTCGCCGCAGCGCGACGTTCGGGTGAGGCCTGGTCGAGTGGGAGTAACCGGTACGTCATCCACTGGGACTCGGTCTCCACGACGACGGCATCGCATGCATCGAGTCGATCCAGGTGTTGGAAGACTGCGCCGGAACCATTGCGGTGCCCGGCGAGCGCGAAGTTTCCGGCTTCGCCGGGCATCTGCGAGTCCGGGTAGTGGCCGGGGCCGGCCCGCAGGTCCTCGTTGCGTGTGCCCTCGACGATTGCGTACGCGGCGCCGAGTGTGGGGAAATGCACGCGCGCGAATCCCTCGCCGAGCACAGGGATCAGCGGGGACACCGGCTGACCGTCGATCGCTCCTGGGGCTTCGGGGACTTCGGCCCAGGATTCCTCCAGACTGTTGTTGAGCTCGTCCTGGAGCCGCCCTGAGACGATATTGGTCCAGAACGCCTCATAGATGACGAACAGCAGGACGACGACCCCGGCCGTGAGGAGCAGTTCGCCGATTACCTGGCCTGTGCCCGGCCGCCGACGCCCTGGAACTTTGGTATCGCTCACGGACCGGGGTCTCCTCTTCACAGATCTACCGAGCTAGCTGATGTGTCGAATTGGTGCCGTATCGAACTAGCTGCCCGCGTTGATCGTGGCGCTTCCGGTACCGCCGAGGAGATCGTAAAGGAGTACGGACAGGCGACCGAGCCCGTCGATCGCGGCAGAACCAGTGGTCTCGATGCCTTCGATGACGATCGGGAACGGGAGGAATGACATGGTGTTTCTCCTTCGAGGGGTGGGCCACGGGGGCCGCGAGATAGATACGTCGTGACGGTGAAACAGGGCGGGGGCGACCAGGCGTAGGTCGCCACCCGCCCTGTTTCGGTATTCCTGGTTGGGAGTTACTCCTGGCCGGGTGCACGCTTGCGGTTACGCAGGGTGAGCCATGCGCCACCGCCGATCAGCGCCAGCGCCAGACCGGCGAGCCAGATGACGTTCGCGCCGGTTACCGGCAGGGACGATGACTGGTCCGGTTTGGCCTGAGCAGGATTTCCCAGAGCAGGCGTGCCCGGAGCACCGTTGTGTCCACCACCGTTATTGCCGGGAGTGTTGTTGCCGGGAGTCGACACGTCGGTGCCTGGTCCTCCGGGTACCTCAGAGCCCGGCCACGTCGGGATTTCCCACGGCGGCAGCGGGATCGGGATCGGGATGATGATCAGCCCATTGCTGCTGGTTTTGTTCTCGAGTCCCAGGACCACCGACTTGTTTGCTTCGCCGGTGAGCTTGACGGAAGTTGCGGTCGGTTCGCCGTCGATATTCGAGACGTCCGCCTTGCCTTCCTTGACGCCCCAGATCACTTCACCCCACTTGACGTTGGTGACGTCAGTGTGAGCACCGGATTCTGTGAAAGTGATGTCGGTGTTCAGCGGGAACTGGACCCGGCCGTCGATGACGGCTGCGTCGCACTGGGCGGTCGGAGTGACCGAAGCGCCCGGTCTGACATCGAGAACACAAGACCGCGCCTCATTGTCGATGTCCGTCCACGAAGTCGTGACCTGGAAGATCGTGGATCCGTCCTTGGCCACCTGGCCGCCCTTGGGGCCGGTCACGATCTTGTCGATATCCACCTCGGTGGTCGGGATCGGGCGGTTGTGGATCTCCACCACAGCCTTCTCACCGGCTACCGCCTTGACGGTGTCGCGGTATTCGGCGTCACCGGCATCCGCGGACACGTAGTAATACGGCCGCGCCCAGTCGATACCGGCCAGGGGCTTGGGGTCGACCTCGGAGAAGGTGATCACGGTGTTCCGCGGCACAACCTCGTCGGACGTCCAGCTCCAGTCGTTTCCGGCATCGAGGGTGATGGTCTGGCCCACTGCCGGGAAATCGGTTCCGGCGGGGAGCGCCGGATCGATTCCGTCGATACGGACTTCGAACTTCGTGCTGTCAGGCAGGTCGGCCTCGGGGGCGCGGACGGGGTTGCCGTCAGCGTCGAGGATGAACTTCGTGAATTCGACCGATCCGAATTTCCACAGCGCCTCGTTCGACAGCGTGATCAGTCGACCGTCGGTCGGGTCGTCGGAGACTATGCCCGTCGCGGCGCCGTCGAGGTTCGAATGCAGCCACGATTCGCCTTCCGGGCTGGTTCCCCAGGAGATGGTGCCCCACTCGACTCCGTCGACATCGGGACGGCCGGTCTCGGTGAAGGTCACCTCGGTGCCGACGGGGAGGTCGACGCCGAGCGGTGTGGTCTGTCCCTGCTTGACGCTCAGCACCTGGGTGCGGTACTCCACACCGTCGCGCCAACGCGCCTCGACCGTGAACTCCACGTCGTCGCCGACGGCCTCGGCGGCCTCACCGCCGACCTGCTTTGCGATGCGCAGAGTGCCGTCGTTGACGTCGACGAAGTTCGACACCTCGATCTTGCGCAGATCCTTGCCGATGGTCACCACGGCTGCGTTGTCCGGATTGATCCTGACATTCCCGGAGTATGCGGGCACGCCATAGGCGAGACCGTCACCGTTTGCCGGAACCAGCTCTGTAAGTGTGACTTCGGTGCCACCGGGCAGGTTCTCGCCGAACGGAACCGCGGTGCCGTCGGACGGAAGAGACAGTGTCTTGCTCTGCGGTTTGTCGTCCGTATCGAGCCAGGTGGCAATCACGTCGAAGCTCGCCGGTACGGCCGTGTCGGACGCCTTCGGGCCCGTGAGTTTCTTGCTCACTTCGAAGGTGCCTTGCGTGATCGTGGCCTCGTTGGTGACGGAGACCGTGTTCGCCGACGCGTCGGTGCCGATGGTGAGCGTCTTCGGGTTGATCACCGGCTCCGACCACGTCACGAGGTCGGTGTTCGTCGGTTGGACCTCGGTGAAGGTGACTTTCGCTCCGATGGGCAATTTGCCCAGGTCGTAGTGCTGACCGTCCTTCAGAGTGAATTGACGCAACTCGTTGCCGGCGGCGTCGTCACCGAAGGCGATCTCTGCGTTGACGACGAAAGCCTCGAGTCCCGTGCGCGCTCCGTCACCGATGACGGACTTGGTGATCCTCGCCGATCCCAGACTCGCTTTGTTGAGCAGTGTGACACCGACATTGCTCTTCGGCGTGATGGTCACCAGCGCCTCGGTGCGGTCCCCGTTGAGCGTCACACCCTCTGACGGGCGGAACGTCCCTCTCTCGAAATACACACCGTCAACGGTGGGGAGGTTGATCTCGGACAGTCGGATCTGCCAGCCGGTTCCGCGGGGGTTGATCCCACTGACCGGTGTCCCGTCAGCCTTCACCTTGATCTCGTAGGAGCTCACCGGGGCGTCGGTCGCTGGGTTTTGCCCGGGGGCGAACTCCTCGACTTTCACGGTGAACTCGGTGTCTTGCGGGAATTTCTCGGAGAAGGGAGCGATCTCCTTCAGCAGCGAGAACGAGCCCCGCGACACACCTTGACCGGTGCCGCCACCGCCCCATTCCTGCTTGACGCTCTGCGACAGCGTCTGCTTGCCGGCATAGGTGAGGGTATTGGCGTATTCCGTGTCGCGCTGGTCGAGTCCGCCGCTGCTGGTGCACAGGGTGTAGCTGACGAGGTACTTCGTCTGACGGCTGTAACCGTCCGCGTCACGCGGGAGAGTGAGATCGAAACCGCCGTCGGCGCGCGCCACCGAGGTGGCATCGGTGATATCGCGTTTCTTGTTGCCGTCGAAGAAGTCTTGCGCGACGACCTTGAGATTGAGGTTGCTCTTGAGATCGCCGCCGATTTCACACACCGTCATGTTCGGTGAGAACCTGTCGTTGATGACCGCCGGTTCCGTAAGGCCCTCGAGATCGTGTCCGGAGATTTCCACGGTCCAATTGAGGGTGGTGCCTGCCGGCTGCTCCACGCCGCCGACAGTCTGCGACGTGGTGTTGATCGCGCCGTTCTTGCCGCTCGTGAACCCAGGCCCCTCAGTCTTTCCCGTGATCGACGTCTTGTTGACGACCGCCGAGTTGGTGAGATGGTCCTCGGAGTCTGGCACCTCGGTGGTGGTCAGGCAGGTCCGGTACGTGACGTAGTAATACTGCTCTTCGTTGAACGTGTCCGGGTTATCCACAGTGATCGCCGCGGTGAAGGTACTCGCGCCGGCTACTGCGCCGATGGGAGCAATGGTGAATCCTGCGGCAGGAGTGCGGTAGTTGGGTTCGTTCTCCCGCCCTGGGAGGTAGTCAGACTTCTCGATGACTACCTGCACGCCCGAGGCACAGACCGAATGGGGGCCGCCGAAGGTGTCGGTGATGTCGATCTTGTGGTTGTTGGCGGCAATGTCGGTGCCCGGAACCACAATCGTCCAGACGGCTTCCATATTGCGCTTACCGCCGTCGAGGTAGCCACCCTTCCAGGGCTCGGTCTGCGGCGCATAGTCCTGTCCCACGCCATCCGAAGCCACCGTGTTGTCACCGATCGTCACGGAGTTGGTGTACTGAGTCCCCTTGAGATCCACCACGCCGCTGGTCGTGCATGAGGTGTACTCGATGCGGTAGAGTTTGTTGCCCTCGAAGGGCGCGCCGTTGTTGATGTTGATGGTGACCTGATCACCCGCGTCGGCTTGAGCGACGGTGACGCCGCCGGGGGTCTCTTTGAGATCGCCCGGGCGACCGGACCACAGCTTCGCGTTGAGCAGGCTGCCTGCACACACCTTCATGTTGTCGGAGAGCTCGTCGCTCAGGGTCACCGAACCGGTGTTGCCTGCGTCCAACTTGGCCAGATCGGCGCCGGGGATGTCGATGGTCCACCGCACTGACTGCTTGTTGTCCTGGAGTTTGCCGGACTTCGTCGACTCGCCGATTACGCGGCCGTCGGTGATGCCGCCCGTGCCGGGCAGGTCGACCGGCGTGACCTTGTTGTTGATCGTGAAATCCACAGTCTCTGACGTGGTGTACTCGACTGCCTTCGTGTAGACGAAGAAATCGCCCTTCACCTCGTCCGGCCGATCCGCCACAGCGACGGAGAGCACGCAGGTCATGAGATTGGTGGAAGCAGCCAGATCGCATGTGCCCCAAACCGTCCCATCGTCGCCCTCCAGCGCGATCGTCGGGTTGGACTGAAGCTTCAGCTCGCCAGGGAATTCAATGGTGAACTGGTCGCCCGGCTGCGGACTCGCGCTTGACGCGTCCCAAGTGCCCTTCACGGTGACGGAGTCCCCGACCGTAATCTGCTGGTCGTTCTTTCCCTCGACCTGGACGTCGGTGATTTTCACATCGATGCCGGGATTGACTCCGCGTGCGGCCAGTCGCTGCGCCGCCACAGAAGTCGTAGACGGGGGCGCTGTGGATGTGATCGGCGGTTTCGCAGAAGTGGGTGACTCCGACGTGGAAGTAGGCGGCGCCGTCGTTTTCAGTGGCGCCTCCGTCGTAGTCGCGGGCGGCTTCGTTGTGGTCGGAACTGTGGTGGTCGGAACTGTGGTGGTCGAGGTCCCGATGTCATCTGCTGAGGCAACCTGGACGAAAGAGAACGACGATACGACCAGCGCCAGGACCGCAACGATCATCCCCAAAGCTGCCCACCGAGACACCACCCCCTCCCCGGCACGGCGTGGGAAGACACGGTTACGCATGACGAACACCTTTCGTTCAGAACACATGATTTAGGCCCCGTTTCCGGGGCCGTCGAATAGCGAAACGGGACCTTTGAGCAGCTCTGGAGCCTGGATGCGAGCGTTGGTGATTCTCAGGCGACCTATTGCGGAGCCGAACAGTTGGTAATCGGACCTGGTTGGCGCCAGCGCAGACCGACGGCCGGCTCTGGGTAGGCCAGGAAATTCCAAGAAAAATCGACCGCCGGTATTACCTAACGCGACGACCTACGAGGTACTAAAGGCTGCGGCCGAGGATCTTTCCTGCGCGATTCATTGCAGTTCTGGCATGAGCACCATCCCGGATAGCAAAAGCAACAGTGCGATGGCTCCGAGGGGGGAGTCTTCGTGCTACGTGCTTCGCTGCCGTGACGGTTTTCATGAAATTCCTTTCTTTGGCACAACGTAAAGAAATTTGCGCGGGGCCTTCGCGAGAAGATGCAAATTCCGCGCAAACAACGCAGAAGGCGCAAACCGGGCGATGCGCAATCAGGAATCTAACACGAGCAAATCGCATAGCTGGACACGCCATGGACGTGCGTCCATGCAAGAAAAACTGCGCTTACCTGGCTATATCTATCTTCCGTTGATTTCTTTCAAGTTAACTGGCTGGTTCATCACAATTCGATCTCGACCATCAGTTGAATGCCTGCCTTGGCCCTTTTCGACAATCGGTGAGCGGCCGAGCCGAGTCGGCGCTGCTGTACCGAATGAGCCTTTATGCAGTTCACTGACCCTTATTTGCTGTCTGAACGACAAGGTGTGGAGCGAATTATCTGTGCACACACGCTCGACATAAATGCAAATCATTTTTCTGCGTATAGGAGGAGGGTGAATTAGGGGGTGAATTCAGTCGCGGGTCATCGAAACCCCTGTTCTGAAAGGATCCAGAGATAGGAGTCACATTAGATTCGTTTTTCTTAGCAGATTGGATTCCGGCCTGAGCTAACCGTCGATAATGCTTCGGGGGCCGACATGGCATTTCGAGACGAAGAATCGCCCAGCTTTTCGTAGAAAGCCTTCGGTACGGTTACGTCAGTCCAGCTGATCACGCGCCGCAGCGACTTTTGGCGACGCTCTTGTGCGCACGGATGAGGCACTGCCTGGGATGTGTGTGGATCTCGGAAAATGCCACGTCGGAGGCTTCTTCGAAGATCTCGAGACCTCGCAAGTTCAGGTCGTTCTCGCGCGCCTCGGCACGATGAACTGGCTTACTTTTCAAGCGCTTTCGATGCCCGGAGTCAAATGGTGACGGTGGTTGCGTAGTTGCCGACGGTGGATGCGACCGGCTCGATCGGTGCTCAGTCGCCACATCCGAGCAACCGCACCGAGTGGCCGCGAGGTCCCACAGCCGGTACTTTTCGCAGCTCTCTGGACACTTCGCGAAATCGGACCTTCGAATCGAGTTCTCGCGCAACCATTCTGACGCAGCTTGTGTCAATGGTGCTACACCCACGGCTGACCGCAAGGTTTGACTGCCCCGGCTGCTGTGACGCCTTGGGATCCGGAGCCCAGAGATTCTGTGACAGTCGCGGCCGCTCCGCGCAGCGTGTTGCATGCGACTCAGCCGCCATTGGTGGACTCTTGCCTACCGACTCGTCGTCGTAGAACTTCGTGAGACGACCTTGTCGCAGGGAAGGGCTACAACGATTGGTCGGGTCCGGTCAACGAGGCGGGACCGGTAGTCGGTTGGTGTGCGCCGGTGAACCGCTCGACGACGGATACAACGACGATCGCGAGTGCCAGGATTCCAACGGTCCGGGCGAGTGACTTCAGGGTCTTCGGAAGTGCCTTCTTCATGCGTGGCAGATTACTGCGGACGGCACGCAATTGGGCTAGGTTTCGGTCCGAATCGGATCGGTCTGCACAGATACCGCTTTGCCCACACAGCGTGACTATCCATGATGCAAATCTTGTGGTGCCCCGGCAACTGGCTCTCCACCCCGCCCCACGGAACCGCCGACATCGTCCGGGTGTCCGACGGGTTCGCCCCTACGCACGGTGCGCGCACGGTGATCCCGGGATGAAATGTGACGGTGGGCATCCCAGTTTCGCAGGGATTCTCGCGCTTGCGGATAAAACCGCCATGTACGTTCCCGTCACCTGGCCGGACGGCTGACGCCCCGATCCTCATTGCGGGAATGCGAGGGTTTCGTCGCTTTCCGGAGCGCAAATATGGTCTGAGCTGCAGGTTTCGTGCAACGTCATCTGTTTGGATGACTGCCCGGACCGGTTTTCTCCCGGTAGCGTCTGCCACTCCCATGCCCACAGGTGGCAGAAGTCGAAGGGAAAGCTATGCGCGCAAAGGGATTGGCCAAGAAGGCTGCGGTTGTCGGGGCTGTGGCGGCAGCTAGCGTGATGGTTCTTCCGGGACTGGCAAGCGCCGACGACATCATTACACCGACACCGACTGACGTTTCGCTGTCGGTCAACGACAGGACGGCCACACTGAAGTACACGACTCCGGAGTTCGCGAACTGCACTTCGGCCGTCCATACGCCGAAAAATGTTGAAGCGATACGCGCCTTTGCCGAACATAATCCGGTACGGTTCGCCGCCACCTTCATTTATGGGCACCCGAATCTGGAGGCCGATCCCGTGTGGAAGTCGCTTAACCCGGCTTCCGAAAATAGTGCGAAGATTACGGATGCCATCGCAGGACTTCCGTATGGCAACTATGTCGCCGGAATCTACTGCGTCAGTGACGGACCCACCCCGGCCGGATACAACCAGACTCACAACTTGGTTGAGCTTCCGTTCACTCTCCCGCAGGCGCCTGCGAATCCGGGCGGGGGATTCGGATCCATCCAATTCCCTGCGTTCGGCTCGTAGAAACTCACGACGAAAGCCCCTCAACCTCGCAATGAGGTTGGGGGGCTTTCGTCATCTGCAGAAGGGCTGTTGCTGCTAGCTGCCGAAGATGTCGCCGAGTGAACCGAGCGAACCGGTGCCTGTCTCGGGCTTCGGATCCTTCTTGGCGAAGTTGGTGGTGCAGCCGTTGAACTTCACCGCGTCGACGAAGACGCTCGAGGCCGCCGAGCCGGTGCCGACGCTCACACCGTAGTGCTCGACCTTCGCGCCGGGGTTGGCTGCCACGATGGCATCGAGTGAGGTGGGCTCGCCCTTGACTGCACCGCCGATGGTGCGGGTGCTCCACCAGAGTCCGTCCTGGATGTTCTCGTGCTTGACCGCAGCGTCCGTCACGGGTGCGCCGTTCTGGCTCGGCACCCACACCAGGGTGGTGAAACCGTTGTCGTTCGGGTTCGTGGTGCCGGTCAAACGCAGCTGGAACGCGGCGCTGGTGGTTACGGCGCGCTCGGAGAACCCGATTTCCTTGGCAGCCGCGTCGGCGAGCTTGATGCTTCCAGCCGCGTGGTAGGACACGGAGCGGTCCTTGACGTCGGTGACTTCGAGTTTGAGTGAGCCGTCCTTGTCGAAGACATTATCGGCCGCGTAGGAGGCGGTCTGGTCCTTCTCGTCAGTGAACGGGATTCCCCAGCCGTTCGCGGTGGTTTCGGTAGACGTTGTGGAGCAGGTGAAGCCCGCTTCCGGCTCTGCGGAACCGAGTGAACCAGTGGGCGCTGCGCCCGCGAAAGCCGGTGCAATCAATGCGGCGGAGCCGACAAGTGCGGCAACGATTCCGGCGCGGCGGGTGGCTTGAGACATGCGTGATGAACCTCTCGGAGGGTAAAACGGGGGTGAAGGTCTGTAAAATTTAGCACAGACTGTCCGGTTTGTGAATGTTGAGGATGGGAAACGATTGCCCAAAGTCGTCCGGGGAAAAATGCTGGCAAGTAACGCATTTCGGTTTTCCGCGCGATTTACGATCGCGGCATCGGTGAATCGGCACTCGTGATTTCTCAGTAAGTGAGAACGAGCTACCTCGTCGTCGAACTCCGCAAGAACGGCACCGCAGTGTCCGGCACATCGACCACGATCGGTGCCGGCAATCAGGTCACGGGCGGAACATCCATCGGAACATGGGCTTTCGCAAAAGGTGACGTACTCACTGTGTATGTGACCGGCGTTGGAACATCCCCCGGCAAGGGTCTCGTCGCCGACCTGGAAGGACTCGCCTGATGCCGCTCCTCTTCGCCCGCCCATCAATCGCGCCGGTCGCTCGAACGCTCGCGTACACCAACGGCGGGCAGGGTGGCTGCGTGGCCTACCCGACACCGTCGTCGGGGACTATTACGCAGCTCGGGCCCCGGCATGTCATTGGCATCGACGAGCAGACCGATGAATGGCGCGTCAAGGCGCGCAACTGGCGATCGTTCGACGACACGGCCGGTACTGCAGATCTGGTCGGGCGGGGATTATTTCGGCGAGCATCAGCCTGGAGGGAGTGGGGAGCACACCGGCAACTTCAAGGACGGTGTTGCAACGACGCTCGTGCCGGCCGTCTCCCACAGCAGGATCCCGAACTCGACAAGTTTCTACATCGCACCGTGGTTCACTGATCCAGCCTTGCAGTTCGATCCGGCCAAAGAGTATGTGCTCGGGTGGGGCTTCACCAGTTCAGCGCAACAAATGGCGGCGGGCGCGAACGAGGTGTTTCAGTTCCCAGGTTGGTCTGCCGCAACGAATCCAGCGACAACCGGCGGTGTTGCGGGCGCAGGAAGCACTTACCGCGGGACGCCGATCGACTTTCAGATCGAGTACTCAGATCGAGTACAAGGTGACCTCACGCAAGAAAGCATTCCTGTGGCTCGGTGACTCCATCTCCGAAAGCGCGACAGGTGTTGTCGGTACCTCGTATCCGACCACGTGTCGGCCGTGTTCGATCCAGGACAGCTACCCGGCACGCTGGGCGAGGGCGAACGGTTTTCTGTAGCAGAACATTGCACAGTCGAACCTGTATGCACGTGATTGGGCGGTGACGTCAGCGGATCGTTGGAATCGAACGGATCTTGCTGCCGGAAAGTTCGACGGGGCGTTCATCGCTGCAGGGTCGAACGACTACGCCAATAATCGATCTCTGGCGCAGTACCAGGCGGACGTGGCGACGATCATTTCGAAGATCAGGGACACCATCGGAGCTGACAAGCCGATCTACCTCGTCGACATCATGCCGAGAACCGATGCATCCATTCGTGAATCGTTGCGGACCTAGTACAACAACTGGCTCTACACCCTGCCTCACGGAACCGCCGGCATCGTCCGGGCTTCCGACGTCTTTGCCGCTACCCCCGGCGCAAGCACCGTTATTTCGGCGATGACGTGCGACGGCGTGCATCCCAGTTTCGCCGGGATTCTTGCGCTCACCGACAAGACCAGCATGTACGTCCCCACTAGCTAGACCTTGCGCGACGAAGTCCCCAACCTTTCGAGGTTGGGGGCTTCGTCGTGCGGATTGCCTGTTACGTCCTCTAGCAGGAACTCCGCAGGAAATTGCCAGGAATAGAGTTGCGTTACTCAAAACTTCAACCGAAAGCCGGAACTGTGAGCACTGTGCATCCCCGTGTCGACGAAATCATTAAGCGTGTCATCGACGAGGAGCGCATTGCACGCCGGAAATCCTGCAACGATACTGAACTGACCGACGAGACTGCCCAAACCGAGCTTGTCGCCGCCACGCGCCAGCTCGCCAAAGCCGTGGAGATGCTGTCAGAGATGTAGACCGCACGACAAAGTCTCGGCCTTTCGAGCCAGTGAGACAATCGGGATATGGCCGTCGACCCTGACCCTGACACGCGCCAACCCGGCACAGTGAAACTCGCTGACGGCCGTTAGGCGTACCGCTGGAAAGATGCACCGGACGCCGAACTGACCATCATGAAGCAACCGGAAACACCCGCGGAACCTGCAGGGTAACAAGCGAGTGACGCCCCATCCTCATCGCGAGGGTGGGGCGTCTTTGTCGTTTTCGGGCCAACAAATGTGGGTTCACCTGCAGGTTTCGTTTAATGTCATCTGTTTGGATGACTGCCCAGACTGGTTTTTCCTCGGTAGCGTCTGCCACTTCCATGCCTACAGGTGGCAGAAGACGAAGGGAAAGCTATGCGCGCAAAGGGATTGGCCACGAAGGCTGCGATCGTTGGGACTGTCGCGGCAGCTAGCGTGATGGTTCTTCCGGGACTGGCTAGCGCCGACATCATTGAAGGTCCGCGACCAGCGGAAGCGACCGCTACCGCGGTCGAGAATGGCGTGAAAATCAAGGTGACGAAAGGTGAGGTCGAGGATCAGGGGTATTGCACACCAATTGTTCACACCCAAGCTGTTGCGGATGAATTGAACAACGATCCGGTGGGTCCCATTTCGTTGGTGCCTGAGAATTGGCACCGCATTGACCCAACTTGGCCGGTTTGGGACGATGAACATGGGAATAATCGCGTTTATATCTATCCCGGTGAGTCGTTCGAGACGACTATCGATCTTGCAGACGGCAAATACGTGCTGGGTGTCTACTGCTACATGAACTACCCTCCAGAAGGTATGCGGTCGGACTGGGTAACTCAAATCCCCTTCGTCGTAGGCGAAGAGGGAACTCCTCCCGTGGGAGGATTCGGATCCATCCAATTCCCTGCATTCGGCTCGTAAGCGTCTCGACCACGAAGCCCCCGAACCTCACTGGGGTTCGGGGGCTTTCGCCATGAGGGGTGAACCTCCCGGGCATCGTGTGCGTCCAAGGATGAATGGACGACTACGAGCAGGACCTCGAAACATGCCGACTCCACGGATGGACGCTCGACGAACTCGAAGAAGCCAGAGCGTTTCATGACTCGTGGTGGGCGACGAGGAATGATCCCGAAAACTGGCAGAAGATGGCAGAAGATGTGGCCGCACCGACCGATGCCGTACGTGATTTGCGAGGCCGAGGTGGCGATTCCGCTCCTCGCCCGACCCTCCCTACACAGGCAAAGCGCGGCGCGGGCAGATCAGTGACGCTTCTCGTCGCGCCACTCCTTCGGGGAGCGCGGCAGTTGACGTATGCGAGGCTTGGGGTTGTCCGGGTCCGCCGGTGTGAATCGGCCATAGATTCCAGCGTCTTCACCCTGAAGGTATTGCTCGTGCTGTTCCTGCGCTCGCTGAGCCATGCGTTCATCCTCGGCTCGGTTGGCCGCTAGACGATCCTGGCGAGACCGCCACATTTTTCGAACGATGACAAAGCAAATCCATACTGCGAGCGCAATTCCGCAGATGAGCAGAATTTGTCGCCAGAAATTGATGAGTAGAACGATCGCGACGATCACACCGACGATGATTGCGATCCCTACCGCTGTATCTGAGTTATTGGCAGCACCGGTCGGTCGAGACTCCCGTCCGGCCGTCCCGCTGGGCTTCTTCGTCGACTGCTTGCCGCCGATCACCTTCGTGTCCGAGGTACCTGCACCGGGAACCCTCACGGTTCGTCGAACTTTGCCGTCGGCGCCGCGACCAACCCGCACAGGTCCACTGCCGGCGCTGATCCCAAAACCCTTGGTGGATGCAGTCACTCGGACAGGACCGAACTTCTTAGATTTCCGAAAGCTGACCATGTGTCATCTTCCCTGTCTATCGAGCCGCGCAGTCGCGCTCATTCTCACGTACATCTCGACATCCAACCAGAAATACTGGACATAACAGGAATTTCGGTCGGTTTCGGTCCGAAGTATCCGAAGTATCCGAAGTATCCGAAGTATCCGAAGTAGCAGAGGGGACCAGTTGACGGATAACCCGGTTTCGGTGTGACGGTCCATCCCTCGGCGCTTGATCAGCCGCGGAAGTGGCGTAATCCTCGTGTCGTGTTCGTGAATTCGATGAGTGACCTCTTCCATGCCAAGGTGCCGATTGGATTCGTGCGAGATGCCTTTGGCGTGTTGCGGGAAACTCCTCAGCACACCTATCAGATTTTGACGAAACGATCACTCCGACTGAGTCGGATGGCAGACAAGATCGAATGGCCCGAGAACCATGCGGAGGTGAGCGATCAAGAGATGGTTCTTCGTGTCACCACGCTCGCGGGTTGCTCCCCGCGATCGCGACCGAGCTTGGGGTCTCGGTTGGCACTGCGGGCCTGCTGTTCTCAGCATTTGCGGTCGGTACGGTCATCGGTGCGACAGTTATGGCGGTCCTCTCTGCGGTGCCAGGCTGGCGCGTTTCCTTTCGCGGCCAAGACTTCGAACGCATTAGCAGTACTCCGGAAACAAGTGCACGCAAGCCTCTGCGCCGAGCACCATTGCAACGCCGTCACGCGAACGTGCCACTACCCAACCGAGCCACGACCTCCCCTCAGCGCCCGCTCGTCGAAGCTTTCGTTGCGCCGGTTGCGAAGTGGTGCATCCCATCCGCGTCGAGCCCTCGATGCGCCCAACCGAGCTCGCTGAAGAAGCGGTAAGCGGGCTCGTTCCCCTGGTCAACGAACGCAACCCACCCCGTCGTCGGCGGGTGCTCGGGCCACGAACGGACGCAGTCGATCGTTGCCCGGCCGAGCCCGTTCCTGCGCCGGCGCGGATCGATCGCGAGATCAGTGATGCCATGCTCGTGTCCGTTTGGGTCCCAAGCGCAGCCGACGAGCGCGACCGGATCGACACCGTCGAGCACCACAAGCTGCACACCCGAGTGGGTGGCGAGGACATACTCGAGCCACTCGTCGTCAAGCGGACCCAGCTCACGGTCTAGCGTCTCATCCTCGTACCAGCGCTGGATCCACGGCCAATCGGCACGGGTCATTAGCCGCGCCGCGAGGGTCTGCTCAGTCATGAGGTCTATTCTCTCGTTCTCGTTCTTTTTCGGGGCTTACTCTCATTCGGCGTTGGCAGCAGCTTGATCACGCGTGTGCCGTATGCAGCACAAGAATGCCGCCAGCCTCACCCGAGATAAGGGAGACGCGCCCTAGTCAAGTTTCGCCGGCGGATAGTCCCCGTAGACGCCTTCGTCGCGGCCGGCTAAGTACTTGCTGATGCTGCAGATTCGTGCGCTCGTCGAGGCCTTTGTAGTAGTCGGTCTTCACCTTGCGCATGTCGGCGCGGTACTTGCGAATGAACTTGAAGCCTTCGTGCGTCATCGGGATAACGAACGCCGCGATTACAACCCACAGCAGGATCCACAGCAATGTCTGCCAGTAGTTCGTAATGAAGACAATCAGCAAGAATGCCACGATGAATCCGACGGGCGTCCGTTATTTCGAGATGTATTCCGCGAAAAGTTCTTTATCTGATCGTGCATCGCAATCGTACGCGTGAGTACGGCGACCGTCATCGGTCGTGCGTTTCATGATTCGCATCGATGCGTCAGTTCGCTCTTCCAAGCTTGAACCCTTGTCGCTAATAATCTTTTGGTCCGCTTGAGTCTCCAGATATCCGGGCGTCAGTTCGGCGAAACCCGCACACTGAGTTGCCCTCACTTCCTCGGCGGTGGGACCCGCGGGCTCGCTACTGCATCCGCTGATGAGTAGCGCCGCTCCGATAGCCGCGACTGCGGCGAACGGCATTTTCATGCCGGAATAGAACCAGACGGACCGGTCGTAACTGACATTTGATCTGCCTCAGTTGGTCGTAGTCTTCGGCTCCAGTGGCTTCCTGTTCGGCGACCCATGCGGGTGCGACACTCTTGCGCCAGACGCGCCGGCGTCCGAGTTTGAAGCTAGTGTCCCGCGCCGGTAGTAAGTTTCCGATATGGCTCTCGGAAACGGGTTGGTCGCTCGGATCGAGCGGACCGTGGACTTCTACGGTCCCGGCCGTCCGATTCCGGGAGACGAGCTTCACGCGCGATTGCATGCGCTCGACATCGTCCCGGACAAAGACTTCACCGAGTTCGTGGGACGTTGGGGTGGATGCTTCGTGGGCGTGTCAGTGCACGCATGGGACAACGCCGAGCTTATCGGTCGTGAGACATGCATCGAGCTGACCATTGAGGCGCGTGACGCATACGGTGCCCTCATCGACGGGGTGGTGTTCGCTGACGACGGGTCGGGGAATCCGATCTGGATCGCTGCGGACGGAAGCGTGTGCTTGGTCGACCATGACAACGGGAACACAGTTGTCCGACTGGCGGCCAGTTTCCGCACGCTGTTGGAGGAGAACGTCGACGACTGACTCGCGCGACTAACCCTTCCTCGAGGGTCGGATCTTCTCGGCTTACTTGGTCCAGATGAACGGCTTCGGGTTCTCATTCCATCCCTTGACCCCTGCCGTTGTTCGGCAAGATAGTCGACGATGAGTCGGAATTCGGCGCCTAGCTTGCGTCGAGAGACGTACACGCTCACCTGCGAACCGCTCAACACTTACTCAACACTTTGGTCGGGATTGCGCGGGATAACGCAGGATTATTGCATTGGTCGTATCTACGTACATGCTGGCCTAGAAGGTATTGAGTCCTGCGTAAACGGTACGAAAAGTGCCCCCGGCAGGATTCGAACCTGCGACCAAGAGATTAGAAGGCTCTTGCTCTATCCCCTGAGCTACGGAGGCGCGTGGAACATCATACTCGAGGGTTCGGGATGTGACGCGCGCCGCCCAACTCCGACGCGTTGTCGTAGTCGGTTCGCGAAGGTCCTACCCTTGAGGTATGGCTACACCCGACCTCGCGCCGACAGATTCCCCACCGGAGTCCACACAGCACAGCGGTGCACCCGCTTCTTCGACCGCGATATTCGTGGTCAGTGGACTAATCGCAGGGCTCACCGCAGCCATCGTGGTGGGATTCTCCGCGTCGCAGGCACTGACTCTTCTGGGTATCCCGGATCCAGGCCCGATCACCACGTACGGCCTGCCCGCGATGCGGGCACTGGGGGAGATCGCCGCGGTCATTGCGATCGGGTCACTGCTGCTGGCCGCGTTCTTCGTGCCGCCGCAGAAGTCGGGCGTCCTCGACGTCGACGGCTATCGGGCAGTCCGAACTGCATCGCACGCCGCGATCGTGTGGGCGATCTGTTCGTTCATGATGGTGCCCCTGACGCTCTCCGACACATCGGGTCAGCCGTTCGCCGAAGCGATCAAACCGGCAAACCTCTGGTCGGGACTCGATCAGGTCGAGATCGCCGGCGCCTGGCGCTGGACGGCAATCATTGCGGTTGTTCTGGCGATCCTGGCCCGACTGACACTGCGCTGGTGGTGGACCCCGCTCCTGCTGCTGGTCGGTCTTCTCGGACTGATGCCGCTCGCTCTCACCGGTCACTCGTCTTCGGGCGGGTCGCATGACATCGCTACCAACAGCCTGATCCTGCACCTTGTGGCGGCTTCGCTCTGGGCCGGCGGCTTGTTCGCGCTACTGGCCCACGCGCGGCGCGGCGGCGATTACACCGACGTAGCAGCCCGACGCTTTTCGACGGTCGCATCCATCTGCTTCGTCGTCATGGGATTCAGCGGCGTCATCAACGCGATTGTCCGTCTGCCTCTCGACGACGTTTTCACCACGACGTATGGACGATTGATCGTCGCGAAAACGGTTGCACTGATCATCCTCGGGTTCTTCGGTTGGGCTCAGCGGAGTCGGGCGCTACCGGCGCTGGCGGAGAATCCGAAGAGTCGCTCTGCCCTGATTCGATTTGCCGGCGCTGAAGGCATCGTGATGGCGGCGACCATCGGTCTCGCGATCGGCCTCGGTCGTACCCCGCCGCCCCCGCCGCTGTCGATTCCCTCGATTCCCGAGGTCGAACTCGGTTACAACCTTCCGGACCCGCCGTCGTTCATGGCCTTCGTGACGGACTGGCGATTCGACCTCATGTTCGGCACCGCCGCGATCGCCGCGGCGATTCTGTACGGCATCGGCCTGCGCAAGCTGGCCAAGCGTGGAGACTCCTGGCCCGTCGGCCGAACCATCGCCTGGATGAGCGGTTGCGCGGTGCTCCTGATCGCCACGTCGTCCGGTGTCGGCAAGTACGCGCCGGCAGTCTTCAGCGTTCACATGGGCGCACATATGGCGCTGTCGATGTTGGGCCCAGTCCTGCTGGTTCTGGGTGCGCCGATCACTTTGGCTCTGCGGGCGCTCGATCCGGCGGGCAAGGACGGCGTGCCCGGCATTCGCGAGTGGATTCTGACCGCGCTGCACAGCCCGTTCTCACGATTCATCACCCACCCGATCGTGGCGGCAGTTCTCTTCGTCGGCGGTTTCTACGCGCTGTATCTCGGCGGAATCTACGGCGCGACCGTCGACTCGCACAGCGCTCACCTGCTGATGAACCTGCACTTCATCCTCAGCGGCTATCTCTTCTACTGGGTGGCGATCGGAATAGACCCGTCACCACGCCAATTGCAGCCGGTGACCAAGCTGGCGATGGTGTTCGGCTCACTTCCGTTCCACGCGTTTTTCGGCGTGGCATTGATGAGCACCACCGCAGTCATGGGCGGCGCGTACTTCCGCTCGCTCGGACTCGGTTGGAACAACGACCTGATCGGCGATCAGCAGCTGGGCGGCAGCATCGCGTGGGCGACCGGCGAGATCCCACTCATGGTGGTCATGCTCGCGCTGCTGGTTCAGTGGTCGCGCAGTGACGGAAGGACCGCGCGCCGAACGGACCGTGCCGCCGAGCGTGACCACGACGCCGACCTCGCTGCTCACAACGCCATGTTCGCCGAATTGGCCAGGCGGGACCGCGAGGGGTGGAAACCGCGTGAGGCTGCTGACGCGGAAACTGCAAGCGAGGACTCTGCGGGCGAGACACCCAGCGAGAAGAAATCCGACGAATCCTCCACTAGCACTTAGCTCCGACACTGCCCGGGCCGTTTGGCTCGGGCAGTGCTGTTTCTCCACAGCTGTCCCGCCGATGCACAGGTGGAAATCGAAATCCCGAGCCAGGCGTTTGCCGTTCCACAATCGAAACTGCCGACGCAATGATCGGCCCCGCGACAGTTGGCGGGTTCTGGAGTTCGAAGGGGGATCGGACATGTACGAAACGCATGCAACGGTTGTCGGAACCGTCATCACCAATCCGGTGAAGCGGCAGACAACCAATGGCGAAGAGGTGCTGAGCTTTCGGATGGCGAGCAACACGCGTCGCAAAGACGCGGTGACCGGAGAGTGGACGGACGGAGCGACCCTCTATCTCACGGTCAGTTGCTGGCGGCGGTTGGTCACCGGCGTCGGCGCATCCATCATGAAGGGTGATCCGGTCATGGTGGCGGGGGAGTTGCGCACCAACGAGTACACGACCAAAGAGGGTGTGCCTCGTTCCGATCTCGAGTTGCGGGCGACGGCAGTTGGCGCGGACCTTGCTCGTTGCATCTCGAAGATCGAGCGTCAGAGCAAGCCGACGTCGGCGGAGAATGTCGAGGACGCAGTCGACACCGTCGCTGCGTGAGGACTCACACCGAAGGTTTCGGGCAGTCGCGGGGCCGAGAGTCGTGCCCCGCGTCCACTCGCTCGAGAAGTTCGGTGAGAGTTGCTCGCTCCGACTGGTCGAGGTCGTCGAACACATCCGAGGATTCGCGTCGTTGAGCTTTCGCGACGTCGGCAGCGAGGGCAGCGCCGGCGTCGGTGAGCTCGAGTAACACGGCTCGCCGATCGTTCGGATCGGGAGTGCGGCGCACCCATCCGGCCTCTTCGAGGGAATCCACGACGTCGGTCGCCGACCGCGGAACGATGCGCAGTCGCTCGGCAAGAAACCCGAGTCGAACCGGCTCGCCCACTCGGGTCAGTACTCGCAGCGCTCGGCTTTGCGACGGCGAGAGACCGAATGGTTCCAGCGCTGCCACCTGACGTCGGCGGATGAGCCGTGCCACGGACATCACGACGTCGGTGAGTTCGCGCTCTCGGGAATGCATGGCGTCAGTCTAGCGTTGTTGGTGTCAGCCTCATAGTGAGGTAACCTCATCAATATGAAACTAGGGTGAGAAAGCCTCCAGGAGGTAGAACGTGAAACCAGATCACATGCGAAACATCGAACGATCCGCTGTCGATATCACTCCGGCGGACTCCGTACCGGCAAAGCGCGTACTCGGACTGTTCGCGCCGTATCGAACTCAGATCGCCATCGTCACCGCGGTCATCACACTCAGCGCGATCGTGGCGTTGGGCAGTCCGCTGCTCCTACGCGAAATGCTCGACAAGGCGATCCCGGACAAGAACCTCGGACTCGTCAGCGTTCTGGCCATCGGCATGATCGCCATTGCCGTGATCACGAGCTGTCTCGGCGTGGCGCAGACTTGGATGTCCAACAGCATCGGCCAGAAACTGATGCACCAACTGCGCGTGCGGGTCTACTCGCATCTGCAGAATCAGTCGCTCGGATTCTTCGCTCGAACCCGAACCGGAGAAGTTCAGTCGCGCATTGCCAACGACATCGGCGGTATGCAGTCGGTGGTCACCAACACGGCAACGTCCATCGCGCAGAATGCAACGACCGTGGCAGCCACCATTGTTGCTCTGTTCCTTCTGGATTGGCGACTCGCCATCTTCTCGCTGGCGATCTTGCCGGTGTTCATCCGTATCGCACGCAAGATCGGTGACGAGCGCCGCAAGATCTCGGGTAAGCGGCAGAAGCTACTCAGTGATCTGTCGGTCCAGGTGGAGGAATCTCTCTCCGTCAGTGGCATTCTCCTCGGCAAGACGACCGGCGCGAAGTCGGCTCTGACGGATCGATTCACCGAGCGTTCAGCGGAAGTCGCGGACGTCGAGCTCCGGGCCATGATGGCCGGCAAGTGGCGCATGGCGACCATGTCGATCACTTTCGCGGCCATGCCCGCACTGGTCTACTGGTTTGCCGGTTTCACTCTCGATCACGGCAACACCATCACCGTCGGCACCCTCGTCGCATTCACCACACTGCAGACCCAATTGTTCCGCCCCACCATGATGCTGCTCAACACGGGCGTCGAGGTGCAGAGTTCGATGGCACTGTTCAGTCGCGTGTTCGAGTACCTGGATCTGCCGATCGACATCGCGGATCCGGAAGAGTCGAAGAGCTTCGACCGCACCAAGATGTCCGGCGAACTTCGGTTCGACCACGTCGACTTCTCGTATCCAGGAACCGACAGCAAGACTCTCGACAACATCGACCTCACGGTCCCGGCCGGCGGAACCTTGGCGCTGGTCGGCTCCACAGGTTCGGGCAAGACCACCCTCGGATACTTGGCCGCACGTCTGTACGACCCGACTGCGGGATCGGTGAGAATCGACGAAATCGATCTGCGGGACCTCGATCTGGCGACGGTCTCCGATCTGGTGGGCGTGGTGTCGCAGGAGACGTACCTCTTCCATACGACGATTCGTGAGAACCTTCGGTTCGCGAAACCCGATGCCACCGACGCCGAGATCGAGCAAGCAGCGCGCATCGCGCAAATCCACGAGTTCATCTCCGGTCTCGACGACGGGTACGACACCATGGTCGGCGAGCGCGGCTACCGATTCTCCGGCGGTGAGAAACAGCGCATAGCGATCGCGCGCACAGTCCTGCGGAATCCGCCGATCCTCGTCCTCGACGAGGCGACGAGCGCCTTGGACAATCGCACTGAACGTGCGTTGCAGGACGCGCTCGACGAGCTGATGGTCGGACGCACCACTCTTGTTGTAGCGCACAGGCTTTCCACGGTTCGAGATGCGGATCTCATCGCGGTCCTCGACCAGGGCGTGGTTGTGGAAAAGGGTACCCACGACGAACTTGTGCAACAAGGTGGGCGATACGCACAGTTGCTTGCGGCCTCGGGTAGCGACGCCGTCGAACTCCCGTCGGAACTGCAGACCGTGTGAGTGTAAGAAATGTCGGCCATTTCACTTCCGCAAGTTTCTAGAACGTGTTCTACTTTAGTGGTCGTTGATCGACTATCAGTGGAGGCGGAAAGATCATGGGTCAGGTTCTGGACAACATCCCACAGTTCGCCGACGAGATCCGCGCCGACGGAGTCGAGGGCGACAAGCTGATGCG
>NZ_CAIJDS010000028.1:0-86721 GCF_903819475.1 Rhodococcus sp. UFZ-B548 | reverse complement strand
ACACGCCCACAGTTTCAGGACGAGTGGTCGTACACCACTCTGCTGGACTCAACCGGGCGGAACGTGGGTCCGAAGGCTCGAAGTACCAGACTCCGTCGAAAAGATCTGCCAGTCGATACTCGGATTGGCCGAAGAATTGGGACGTACTCCTAGCGATTCCGCGTCACCGATCGATCGAGTCCGCGAATACATGAGCGGACCATACCGCGACTGGAGGGGATTCGACGCTGAGGGGCGTCAGCGCATCGAGGAGGCATTCGAGAAGGCAGAATCAGGATCCTGCGGTTGAGCAACACTGGACGTCTGGTTCGCCCCTCGCACAACGGAATTCCGGACAACGACGTATCAACGCCATTCCGTTGGTGACAAATTTTCGTTCGTCAGCGACGGACCGGCCACTTCGATTTCCCAGGGTTTTCGATTCGATTTTCGAAGATTCTGTGACGCGGTTGTGGCCGAGGCTTCGACGGGTCTCGTCGTCCCTCAGGCGAAGGGCGCCGAGTCGACATGTACGCCTTCCGAACGCAGCAAATGCTCGGCCGCACGAATCAACAGGGTGAGGGATTCGTACGAGAGTCCCTCGGTTGCATGCATCAGCCTGTCCGGCGCCGGAATCGACGTGTCGCCCGGCGAACCCTCGGGTCTCCGCGCAGAAAGCACGGTCGAGAGTTCTCGTTGATTCACCACCTGACCTGTGCTGTTCGCTCGCTCGAACATGGCATTCAGCCGCTGGACGAGTTCCTCACCTTCGGCTGATCGAATAATGTTGCCGAACAGCCTGTTTCCGTGATCGGCTATGACACCAGGCGCGATCGAGTTCTTGATTGTCACAGTATGTTCTCCGTTACGTTGGTCTGTCAGGTTGATCAGGGGTGCGACCGGGAGCAACTCGCAGAGCCTTTATCTGTGCCGCCCAACGGCGTCGCGTCAATGAACAGCAGACCAATCTCCCCCGGCGCCAATCGGCTTCCGGTAGTGCGACCTTGAAGTTGCTGTTAACTTGCAGCTCTTCGTTACACTTTACCAATAGTTGTAACGATTCGACAAGTGTTTTGTTCCAATTGCCCGGTTTTCCGTCCGATCAGGGCAACTACTGAGCTCTCGCGGGCTGCGGATTCTGGGATTCGCGAAGCACGGCAAATGGACCTGCAGCAGACAACGACGGCGAGACAGCCCTCGACGGCTTTCGTACCCAATATTTCCCATCACCCCTGATCACACAACTAAACGTGATGGAGCGCGAAGTCCTCGACGCTGATGACCCAAGTCCGACAGCGCCTTTCAGACAAGGACAGGGCCCCGCGGTTGCGGGGCCATTTCCGTTTCCAGTCCTCGAGTAGCGTCGTTCTTCGACAGTCGGCTGCCGGTCAGCGCTTCAACGAATGGCGGCGCGCATTGCTCAGCAGTGGAACGGATTTCGACTGTTCACGTTGGCCACGATCTCGTAGCTGCGCATACGATCCCGAGTCGCATTCCTCCCCGAATCGGTACGGAACTTTCAGTCGCCAGTTCTAACGCGTCCAATCGGGCCCCACCTCGCCTGTTTGGGGGCAGTCGAGCCGCGGGGGGTCGGCTCGACTGCCTGCACTTACACCAGGCGAAGATGGTTTCTTGCCAGCTGTCTGCTTAACCAGCGTGCGTCGACGCTCAGGGGGTCACTGGAACGCATCGTCGTCACCTGTGGGCCGGGCTCGCGCCGGCAGGTACAGACAATTGTTCAGTGACCCCTGAGTTCGATCGTCGAAATCACCTTCGATCGCCGTGCGTAGGTACATCTAGAGCGTGACACTTCGGCTAGTTGAGCACATACGCTGAAATACCTGGATAGGTACCTACTTTTCCTTCGTCTTCCGAGTGGTCGCCATCTCGGTCACGTCCAGAAGCGTTGCACATCCGACACTGTCGGGAAATTGGTCATCTGGATCCGAGACTTTCACCTCATCTGCGATCGACGATCATGATGCGACGATTCGTTGGGTGACCACGAACGCTCGACTCAGACGCAACCGCAGGCGCATTGCCAGGCGATTCAATCCCAACAACGTGTGGGCAACTGTCCTGGTGATTGCACTTTGCGCACTAGTCGCCTTGGCGATCGTCTGCAGCATGATCTTCGACAAAAATCATTGGGGCTGACCCGCGGGCTCACGGCACCTGAACGTGGGGCGGGCGGGGCTCGAACCCGCGACCAATGGATTTTGGATTCACACTCTCCAAAGAATCTCGTCACCTCCTGTAATTACTTGCACTGCAACATCTTCCGAACAGATTCGGACTCATCACAGATCCGTCAAATCCCATTGATTCTCACTCATAAGCGATGAATAAACGATGGATTCAGAACCCCTTTATCCCCGTTCAAGTACTCCTGTAGCCCTTGAAGCTGTGTGAACACGGTGTCGTGTACATCTTGTTCCGTCGCGAGGGGACGAGAAGCAGTGACATCCAGGATGTCGCTGCTTCTCATTGGGCAAGAAGCAGGAAGTTGCGTGTAGAAATCGTCCCTTTTCGGTGACTACACCACGTGTGGCTAA
Source organism: Rhodococcus sp. UFZ-B548 (assembly GCF_903819475.1). Classification (NCBI taxonomy): domain Bacteria; kingdom Bacillati; phylum Actinomycetota; class Actinomycetes; order Mycobacteriales; family Nocardiaceae; genus Rhodococcus; species Rhodococcus sp. UFZ-B548. Next base: position 84,187 of record NZ_CAIJDS010000028.1, on the reverse strand, counting down.
TTTAGCCACGCACGCCCACGACCTGCCTTTTTCGTTGACAGCGCGGAGAAGGTGAGTCGTGCTACGCGTGCGCGAGCCCCCTCAGTCCGTAGGAGGGAGAGAACCAGTTAACCGGTGGAGTGGTCCGCCCTGGTCAGATCGCCGTGATTGCAAGGCCCCCTCCCTGCCTGACAGCAAAGCACCCCGACTCGTTTCTGAGCCGGGGTGCTTTCGTTGTGCGGCCTGGGTCAGGCTGCGGTGGCGATCTTCACGACGCCGAGCGGCTGGTACACCGACAGGTGGTAGCGGGACTCGACGCGGGCCCGCATCAGGTTCTTGTCGAAGTTGTCGCCCGAGCTGTCCCACTTCAGTTCGACGTTCGCGTCAGTGTCGACGGCGAGGGCGGTCGGGTCGAGCAGCACTGCAGTCTTGGCCGGCAGCGCCGTGCAGATCGCAATGTTCACTCCCCAGAGGGTGCGCTTGGCACGATCGACCGGACCACCGAGCTCGAGACTGCCGGCCGAGTCGGTGCGGGCGAGCTCGAGCTTCTCCCAATCGGCGGGGCTGAGAACAAACGTGCCAGCAGTGTGGCCGATGCTCTCGACTGCGGTCACGGCCTTGCGAGTCGTGGTCAGCAGGTCCGTCGCGAACGCCTGCGACTGGATGCCGGACGTGTTCAGCAGGCCGGTCAGCTCGTTCTTCGCGGGCGGTCCGGTGACCTCACCGACACCGTTGAGAATCTGATTCTCGAGTGCGCGGTGAAGACCGTAGATCAGTTCTTCGCCGACGAACCGTTCGAGGTTGGCCACGTCCTCGAGGCTGTACTTGTCGATGCCTTCCGACAGGTGCGCGATGACCTTGAGCTCTCCGTCGACGGGAGTCAGCCCGTACAGCGAGGTCGGCTTGGTGTCACCGGACTTGACGACGGCAGCGTTGTTCGTGCGAGCAGTCTGGCGAAGGAAACGAAAGACCGGTGAGGACTGCGTGACGACGGGGATGGATGCCAGCAACTCGGAGAGAGGGCGTGCGGTGGTGACGATGTTCGGGGACACCGTGACCGATACCGCGGTCTCACCCGAAGGGAGCAGGCTCTTGGTGCCGAACGAACGTCGGGCAAGCGAGCGACCCTTGGCGCCGAACTGGGAATCGAGAATGTCGTCGTCGGGTCCGCCCGCGATCATGCCCTGAGCGGCGCGGCGGCCGAGCTTGGCGAACGACTTGGCGGAGACGTTGAAGTATCCCTTACCGTCTGCGCTGCCGGTCTCACTGGTCGCTTCGGCGCTCTCGTCGGCGATGTCGTCGAGCTTGCCGAGCAGCGCGGCGGCTTCCTTGGCCTTGGCGATGCTGGCATCGAGAGTTCCGATTTCGGCGATGAGTGCCTGTACGGCGGTGGACTGTTCTTCGGTGAGTTCGACACCGGCAGCCTTGGCGCCGTTGACGATCGCGTTGGCCTTGGCGAGAGCGGCGGCGCGCTTTTCATGAAGATTCATGGTGGGTACTCCTGGGCAGAAATGAATGTGGGTGCGCCTGGGAGACGGGCGGATTGGAGGCTTGACCGCTGGCCTCGCTGGGCGTCACGTTCTTTCGCGTGACCTCAGGGGCGGACGGGTTGACGCTCTCCGTGTACCGATGGTCTGACACCGGGTCTTGTGGATTGTGCTGGTGTGCAGGCGAGCTGGTCGTGGTCACACCGGGCGTTCGATAAGGGGTCGAACCTCGGGGACGGTTACCGCTCTGCCTGCACACCTGGCAGCACTTCGAACTATCCGTGATCAGCTTAGCAGTGTGTCGAGGTCGGAAAGCAAAGCCGTCTCGGCGTTTTCGGTTCCGAGTCCCTTTTCGAGGGCAACGGATGCGATATCGGCCACGGCCATCGTGAGGTTGAGGGCGTCGTCTCCGGTGTCGAGTTCGCCGAACACGACGTGCGCGGCGTGCAGATCCTTGCGGACGGCAGCGAGGACCAGGCGCAGGGCGCGGATCTTGTCGGTGTCGTCGATGGGGCGGGCGTTCTTGTCGGGCATGGGTTCACCTTTCGGGTGTCTGGTGGAAAAAACTTCGGGGAGAGACGTCCTGACTGCCCAGCGAAGGGAGTCAGGCGGTTGAGGGTCCGCTCGTGTTGCGACTCCCCTTCCCTTGGTCGGCAACCGTGGTGCTGAGCACTACGGTGGGCGCGTCAGCCAGAGCGTCGGCGATGGCTTCCGCGAGCTGATACGCCTGCTGCGGGGTCAGATGGTGCCCGAGGATGCGCAGGGTTCCCCGATGCCATGTCGCGGTCACTGCGGGCCGATGAGACGGGCACATTCCACTGCGAGCGCGGGTCTCCCGGCCGCACTCGGGATTCGAGCACGGCCGGAGATCACGTTGGACGATCACCTCGGGCCTAGGTCAGATCGCGGATTGCGTCGCTGGCTGCTTTCGACAGTCCTTCGCGGAGTTTGATTCCCGCCAGGTCGCACGTTGCGAGGAGTGGCTCGAGAATGTGTGCGGTCATCAGCTTGAGCGCTGCGGCTGTGACGTAACCGAACAGATCTACGCCAACCTCGTCGAGGTACTTCTTGCTCACCCTCGACAAGGCGGCCTCGTCGCCGCTGTTGATAGCCATGTCGTACATGAGCCTGGTCGCGGCGTTCTGAACGATGTCGATGTTCACTACCGCCGAGGGCAATCCGTTGTCGTCGACGATCATCACGTTCTCGGGTAGCGGCTGGTTGGGGTTGATGCTCTCGGTCATGATGCTGTCCTTCGTTCGAGTTCGGTGGTGGGTTGGCCGGCCCAGATTCCGGCGATGTGGTCGAGGTGTTCGAGCGCTACCTCGCGGCAGGGCGTGATGACCGGGCAGCGTCGGCAGACGGTGATCGCCTGGGCGTGTCGGGTCAGTCGATCGGTGGTGCTCTCCCCGTCCGCCTCGTGGTCAAACAGTTCGTGATGTCCGACGCACGAGGCACCGACAAGGCGGGGATCGAACAGTGCTTGCAACTCCGGCGCGGGTGGCAGTTTTTTCTTCGTCATGCCGGAACTCCGCTCGCGTCGGCGACGATGCACGCCACACACTTGCCGGATCTGCCGAGCGGCTCACCGCATTTCTGGCACTGGTTTTCTGAACCACGGTGTTCTTTATCGACATCGTGCTTTGCAGTGGGGCCAACGACCGTGCCTTGGCCCGACTGTGTTTTCTCTCCAGTGGGGCCAATCTGTTTGTGCTGGTCATCCCCAGTTGGGCCAGTTGGGCCAAGCTCACAGGTGTAGTGATCGCCTTGGCCTGACTGTGCGGCGGCACCAGGGAGCGTCTCTCGCGTAGATCCTGCGCTCTGCTCCCTGCCCCCCTCTGCACCCCCTCTGACCTCACAGGGAGCAGGGAGCACGCTCACAGGTGTAGTAACTTCCGGTTGCTCGGTGCCCCCCGCTTTCTCCCACCACCACGGTCCCGGATTCTCCGGCCGGAATGCTCGGACATCGAGGCGAACTTTCGCCCGCTTCGCCTTGTCCTTGGTGAACCCGGCTTGGTCGGCTGCAGTGTAAATCTCGGTTGCCAACACCGGTCCGTTGACCAACATGGCAGCGAGCCAAGCGTCGATTCCTTCGGTCGAAGAGCTGCCCTCTCCGGTCGGTCGAGAAGCGTCCCGAAGAACATCCCCGACGCTTCGGTCCGAGTTGCCGATGATGACGAACCGACCAACCTCGGCAGTCATGCCCGAGTCGGTAACAACTTCCTTCGACTCGATCCGGTACGTGAGGGCAAGGTCTTCCTCGCCGATCGAGTTCTTCTCTTGGCTCATGATCCGGTCGCCCTCGTCGGAGTTCGGATCTTTCGCGAATCCGAACACCGAGCGAGCCACCTCGCCGAAAGCGGACGAGCCGTTGATTCCGGCCACCACGTCACCGTTGCCGGACTTATTCAGGTGGGCGATACCGAGCACCACCCCGTCAATCGTTTCGGCGAGCTTGGCCCACGGCTCGACCAGCGAGCGAACCTCGTTGTTGCGGTTGATGTCCGTCTTCGATCCGATGGTCGACATCAGCGGATCCACAACGACGAGCTTCACCTCGTGTTCAAGCATCAGGTCAGTCAGGTCTGCCATGTCATGCGAGGACAGGAACCGGACCTCTTCACCGCCGATGTCTACAGTCGGAATGAGCACCCGATCCATGTCCGCACCGGCAGCGCGTAGCCCTGGCTTGACGACGTACTTCGAGGACTCTTCGGCGGCGATGTAGGCGATGTTGACCGGCTTGCCCTCCCAGTGCCCAGCCAGGGTGCCAGTGGTCGCGCTGGCTGCGATCCACCGACCTCCCGTCGACTTACCCGCACCTGGGCGACCTGCGAACAATGCGAGCGCGCCCAATGGGATTCGACCCTTGCCGTCGTAGGACCAAGCCCATACCGGCACGTCATCCTTCAAGTCCGACATGCGGACGAGCCGAACCCTGCGACCTGCTGGCTCGTCCACTACGCTGCCCTCCCTGTTGTCCGCTGAGCCGATCGCAGGCATGTGTCGAACTCTCCCTCGGTCAAACCTGTATTCAGTGCGGCAGAGCGGATCTCGGGCACCAGATCACTGCTCCCTCGTTCGAGTGCGCGGCACAACGCCCAGAACGTGATCTGATTTCGTCCACCGCCGACAGCATCAGCGACCTTGCGCACCAACCCATCCGAGCGGCGTTCAGGGTTCACCGTGACAGGTGACGGCTTGTAGACGGGTGGGGTGACAAGAGGGAGCAGCTCTTGCGGCAACGGTGCGATCGGAAGGTCACGTTCGATCCGGTACAACTTCCCGGTGTCCGGGTGTACCGATCCGGGCATGACCGTGTACCCGGTGCGCCACGTCTTGAGGTCGATTCCCTCGTGCCGCTCGAGTTTGCCGCGCACCTTGCCTCCGTGACGGAAGTACGCGTGTCGGCCACCCGATCCGGTGCGCACGACCAAAGTGTCGAGAACCTCAGGCATGTCGAGGGATTCGAGGTTGCCGCCGTTACGCGGATCTTCGTCGAGGACCATCACACCCTGGCACGTTCCGCCCCAATTGCATTGCGGGTACTTGTGAGCCTGACGGGTGAGCACGTCCCGGTTGGTGGTGAAGTCGTGAAATCCTCCCGGCAGGAACGCTTTCTTCCCGTCGAGCGGTCCGAGCGCGAACCCCAGTCCGAGCATGCGTTGTGTGTCCGGATGCACCATGGTGCTGCCTCGTTTCGTGGAAGTGGAATGCGCCCATGCAGAGAATCGTGAGGTTCTCGGCGATCAACAGGAACGCTAAGGCGAAAGATGTTGTGGTCATATGCCATTCACCCCGTCGAGCGCCTTCTGCGCGTCGATCGCTGTGACCAGTTGCGGCAGTGCTGCGAGCAGATCAGGGACACCTGTGTCCGGTATTTCCGTGAAGTCGTCGGTGCCTCGGACGAACTCGATGGTGTAGACCGGATCTTCGAACGTGCCGTCTTCGCGGTTTTCGAGGAAACGATGCGCCTGCACGATGACGCTGTCGGCCACCCACTGGGCGAGAGTGTCGATCCGACCTTCACCAGGTGCGATCCGCTCGCGGGCGGACAGTAGCGTCAAGACCACGAATACCTCGACGGCGCTCAAGAGAAGCACTCCGGATCAAGCTGAATCCATGCCTGACGAATCTCGGTGAGCACGTCGATCAGGGCCGGAATCTCGGAGGGGTGCAGCTCAGCGGGGCTGCTGTTCGCCGCTGAGAACTCGATGTACCACCTCGGCGCGTCCGCGCTACCGTCGTCGTCGCGGCAGTCGTACCGGGCCAGTGTGACGAGCGTCTGACCGCTGGAGGGAGTTGCACCAACTACGCGGCTGATTGCGTTGGTGTTGGCTCCGGCGCCGACCTCGAGCGTGGCAAGCACTTCAGCGGAGGTGGAGATTGTTGGTACAGTCACGGCTGATTCCTTCTCTGTGGTGGAGATTTTGGTGTCACTGCCCTGGACGTCGGCGGCAACCGACTCCGGGGCGTTTTTCGTTGCGGACTGGAATGGCATTAGGCCGCGTCCGGAGAGTCTGAGAACTGGGCATCTTCCCAGGCCACAAGGTCAGTCAGCTTGTAGCGGGCGAACTTGCCGATTTTCGCGAAGCGCGGACCTTTACCCAGGCTGGACCACTGCGCCAGCGTCTTGACTGGCAGCTTCAATCGGTCGGCCACCTCTTGGCGAGACAGCCAGTAATCCTCTGACGCGTGCATTCGTTCTCCTCATATTGGATATGCGATATTCGCATTTTGAGTATGCATGAGAACTACCGGTACTGCAAGCGGCATATCCAGTTTCCGCATACCCTGTTGAGATGAATCTCGAAGATCAGGTAGGTAGGCGGCTCGCAGAGCTTCGCCAGCAACAGGGCTACCGGCAGGAGGATTTTCTTGAGCTGCTGCACGCGCAAGGCGTCGAGTGGACACAAGCAACGCTGTCGCGCGTAGAGGGTGGCAAGCGCCCAATCAGGCTCACAGAGGCGTTCGCGATCTCCGAAGCCTTGGGTGTCGATCCGAAGGATTTAGGGCCTGACCGTACTGGGATTGGCTATCGCGTGGAGAGCCTCAAACCCCAGTTCAATCGACTCAAAGAGAATGCCGCTGAGGCGATCAAGAAAAGAGATGCCATGAGAGATGGCATGGCGGCGTTGCGCCTGGCCGATGCGCTTCGCAAGGACAGGAAAGCAACATTTGTCGCGAACGGAACTGCATCAAGATTCATCAATCTTGTTTCAACGTGGATCAAACCGACCAGCGAATCGGAGCAGTGGCGTGTGCCGAGCAGATACACCGATGCTCTAACCCTCCTGGGAATTGAGGAGTCATTTGAACCGACGCCCGAGGAGCAAGTTGACTACCGCCAAAACTTCGACGCCTGGCTGGTCAAGGTGTTACACGACAGATTCCCTAACCTCACATTTGTTGACACCGGCGCACGAAGGTTCTCGGTCCCCGGTCTCACGGAATCCTTGGACGTACCCGGCCCCCTCCCTCTCATGGGCGCTGATGGCTTGGCCGTCCATCTAGGCATTGATCCAGCTACCCATCTAGGCATTGATCCAAATGGCTGGTAGACCACAACTTCGAATTGGGCAGCACGGCAAGATAACTCGGCTACAACTCGGCAGTGACACCTACCTTGCCCGCTGCCGATACCGCGACGACGATGGCGTAGTTCGGATTGTCGAGCGGCGTACGCCAGAGGGCAAAAAGGATCAGCACGGAAAACTTGCCGAGGATGAATTACTCGACGCACTCGAATCTCGTCATGCTCCCAGCGAGAACGAAATTGACGCTGACACAATAGTTTCCGCACTCTGCAAGGCGTACATGGCCAGGCTCAAAGAAGAGGGTCGAGCGGCGAACACCATCTCGACGTACGAGTTTGCACTGGACAAGCTGTACAAGAAGATCGGCGGCGTACGCGTGCACGAAGCATCGGCCGGCAGAGTTGACGCGGCACTGCGAGCGATCACGAAGGATCACGGTCCCACGATGGCCAGGCAGTGTAAGACGGTACTTCGCGGCGCCCTCGGAATGGCCGTACTTGTCGGTGCGCTCAACTCCAATCCCGTCAACGACGTGTCTCCGATCCGGGCCAAGAATCCACCAGCGGGAGCGACGGCACTCACAGGTGACCAACTCGGCGCGCTACTGGGCGCACTCGGAGAATCGGCGTACTGCACAGCTAATGACTTGGTGGATCCGATCACATTGCTGATTGCGACGGGCGTACGCCGTTCTGAGCTACTGGCAATCCGTCGACAGGACATCGACCATGACGCGGGCACGGTGGCCATTACAGGCAAGGTGGTGCGCGTGAAGGGTGTCGGCCTCCAGCGAGTCGGTGAAGCCAAGACGGCAGCGGGACTACGCACAATTCCTCTCCCCCGGTTCGCTCTGGACATGCTCGAGAAGCGGGCAGCACAACCACGTCTCGGAACACTGGACGTGATCTTCCCGTCCACCGCTGGGACGCTGCGCGACCCGAACAACTTCGGGAAGCAGTGGCGCAAGGTACGCGATGATCTTGGCGTAGCGGACAGTACAACGCACACGTTCAGGAAATCGGTGGCGACGCTCATCGACGACGAAGGATTGTCTGCGCGAGTGGGTGCCGATCACCTCGGGCACCGGAACATCTCGATGACTCAGGACAAGTACATGACACGCGGCCGTCAGCACTCGGAAGTGGCAGACCTGCTGGACAAAGCAGTTGCCATAAGCGATGAATAAACGATGGATGCCCTCTCTCGATTTACGAGAAAGGGCATCTGACGTGGGGCGGGCGGGGCTCGAACCCGCGACCAATGGATTATGAGTCCACGGCTCTAACCGACTGAGCTACCGCCCCATCCGGATGCGATGCATCGCGGCGAATCCGAATGTTACCGGCACATCCGACGCGGATCACAATCGGGCAGGCGGTGACGCGTTGCACTCTTTCGAGTCGAGTCTTCCAAGGTTGGTCGGCACAGGCGCGATGAGCCGATACCGTGGGAGTGCACACCCCACGGAACAGGATCACCACATGAAGCTTGCACTGACCGAATTCAAGAACTCGAAGGCCACGATCCGGATCATCATGTCCGACGGCGCGAAGCTGAACGGCACCGTCACCGATTTCACCGAAGACACTCTCGTCCTCAATTCTCCGAATGGTGTCTATTACATCAACCCCAGCCACATCATCCGGCTGTTCGAGCCGTCGGATCGCGCAGCGAAGTAAGCGCACCCGTCAAACAGTTCGACGGTTCCACCGAAAGCCCGACGCAGACACTTGCGTCGGGCTTTGGTGTATCTGTCGCCAATATCTACGCGTCGCGTTCACGGGTGCTGATGACGCCTATCCTCTCCGACATGGCGAACGACAGCGGACCACCTGAACTCGTGTTGTTCGACCTGGGCGGGGTGCTGTGTCGATTCGAGCCTGAACTTCGCGCCGCAGAACTGGCAGCGGCCATCGGCGTCACTGAAGAAGAGATTCATGCCCTCGTGTTCGCGTCCGGGTTCGACCAGGAATGCGACCTCGGCCTTCACTCCGAAACCGCGATCCTGGAACGCTTTCGACGGCTCGGGTTTCCCGGTGACCGCGACGACCTTCGCCGAGCCTGGGCCAAGGCCTTCATCCCGGAACGCGCAGTCATCGATCTCGCAATCGCGCTTCGAAGCGAGGGCGTCGCTGTCGCCACACTCTCCGACAATGGACCTGTCCTGTTGGCCGCCATCGAAAGTGTTGTAACTCCAGTGGCAATCGACGAGCATGTTTTCTCCTGCATGCTCGGAGCTACCAAACCCGACCCTGCGGCCTTCCTGGCTGCGCTGGAGTTTCTCGATGCGCGTCCACAGCAGACCTTCTTCGTCGACGACAACCCGGTGAACGTCCTCAGCGCTCGACGGCTGGGAATTCGCGCAGAACAAGCAAACAAGGCGGCAGACGTCGAATCGGCACTTCGATCGGTGGGTCTGCTGCGAGCGCGCTAGGTCGGACAAAGACAAGGTCAGACCACAACAAGAAAGCCCCCCACCCGATTTCTCGGGTGAGGGGCTTTGCTGCTCCCCCGGCTGGACTCGAACCAGCAACCGTCCGATTAACAGTCGGAAGCTCTGCCAATTGAGCTACAGGGGATTGTCTTGCTCGCTTCGCCCGTTCCGGCGTTGCCTGAGAAACTGTAGCGAATCCTCCACCGAAGTACCAAATCGCCTGCCCAGCGAGTCATCAGGCAGGATGGAGTCAGGACGATCGGTGCTGGAGGGAAGCAGGAATGATGCGTTTGTTGATCGGTGTTGCAGCTGGGTACGTCCTGGGAACCAAAGCGGGCCGCGCACGATACGAGCAGATCAGCCGGGCCGCGAAGGCGGTGGCCACTAGTCCGGCCACCAAGAAGGTGTTGGACGCGTCACGGCAGAAGCTGGCCGACTCACTGAGTACTCAGCCCAAGCTCGAGCCGATGAAGCCGATCAACGAGGAGACCACGATTCTGGTCCCCCACGACCAGTTGAAGAAAAACCGCTAGGTCAGATGCTTTGGTCGCCGACAGCCTGCTCACGCAGCTGTCGGCGATACTGCTCCAGCGCCACGAGGTCTCCGAACAGTGAGTTGTACTCCTCGGGGGCCGCAGCAGGTGAAACGCGCTGAAGCTTGGATTTGAGGTCGGCAACCTGCTCGCCCACCCACGCTTCCTGCAGTCGTGCGAGCACTCCGTTGATGTAGCGCGGAACCGTGTCTTCGTCGCACGGCATCGGTTCGACGGCCAGCTCAGATACAACCGAGGCCACCGTCATGTCCTCGACGCCCTTGGTGACGACTTCGATCCACTCGGCGCCACCGAGCCCCTTGCTCGTTCCACCGGCGTCAGCCATTGCCTGTCTGATGACAACGTAGGCGGGGTGGGTGAATGTCTCGGGAGGCAACGAGTCGAAGACACTGCCGGCGATGCCAGGGTGCTGCAATGCGGCCTTGAGGACAGCTCGTTGCGTCGAGAGCGCCGGATCGTTGGGCCGGGGCCTGGAGATTCCGATCGGCAGCGCAAGCGCATCAGCGGCAGGTGCCTCGACAACCTGACGACGCTTGGGCGCCGGCGAAGATCCGCGCGTCGACGCCCGTTTGCGAGCTTCGTCACGCACGCGTCGTCGAACCGACGGAAGATCGTCCCAACCGACCCATCCGCACAACAGATTCGCGTAGCTGTCGCGCAGAGTTGATTCCTTGATCTGCGCAACGACGGGGACGGTGCGACGCAGTGCCTCGACGCGACCTTCAGCGGTCTCCAGATCGTGTTCGGTGAGGATGGACTTCACCACGAACTCGAACATCGGAGTGCGCCGTGCCACGAGGTCGCGAACGGCGGCGTCACCAGACTTCAGACGCAGATCGCACGGGTCCATTCCGTCGGGCGCGACGGCGACGAACGTCTGCCCGGCCATCTTCTGATCACCCTCGAACGCCTTCATCGCAGCGGCCTGCCCTGCGGCATCACCGTCGAAGGTGTAGATGATCTCACCGCGAAAGTAGCTGTCGTCCATCAGGAGTCGGCGGAGCATCGCAAGGTGCTCCTCACCGAAGGCGGTTCCGCACGAAGCGACGGCGGTCTTGACGCCGGCCAAGTGCATCGCCATGACGTCGGTGTAGCCCTCGACGACTACTGCCTGGTGTCCCTTGGCGATGTCGCGCTTGGCGAGGTCCAAGCCGAACAAGACCTGAGACTTCTTGTAGAGAATCGTTTCCGGCGTGTTGACATACTTACCCGGCATGGTGTCGTCGTCGAAAAGCTTGCGGGCACCGAAGCCGATGACGTCACCGGCGACGCTGCGGATCGGCCACAGAAGACGGCGATGGAACCGGTCGATCGGACCTCGTCGCCCCTCTTTGGACAGCCCGGCTGCTTCGAGTTCCTTGAATTCGAAGCCCTTGGACATCAAGTGTTTTGTGAGAGTGTCCCAACCTTCGGGCGCGTATCCACACCCGAACTGCAGTGCTGCGGCACCGTCGAAGTTTCTCTCGGTGAGGTAGTCGCGAGCCGCCTGGGCATCGGGTTCGCGCAGACGAGCGGCGTAGAACTCCTGAGCCGCCGCGTTTGCCGCGATCAAGCGTGCACGAGTGCCGCGATCGCGCTGAACGGACGGCCCACCACCCTCGTACGAAATCGTGTAGCTGAGCCGATCCGCCAACTGCTCGACAGCCTCGACAAAGCTGATGTGATCCATCTTCTGCAGGAACGAGTACACGTCCCCGCCCTCACCGCAGCCAAAGCAGTGGTAGAGGCCGTGGTTGGGTCGCACGTGGAACGACGGCGACTTCTCGTCGTGAAAGGGACACAGACCTTTGATCGAATCGCCACCGGCACGCTTGAGTGAAACGTATTCACCGACGATGTCCTCGATGCGAGTGCGTTCGCGAATGGCCGCGATGTCTCTGTCAGAAATTCGGCCCGCCACGTACATCAGTCTAGGCGGTCCCCCGGCACCTCCTGACAACGATATGTTGATGGCCGACTCTGCACCGCAGCGATGGGACCGACGATGACTGAAAACGCCTCGAGCTCGCACGAAGGGCGATCAGGAACCCGATTCGGCGTGTACGAGTTGCGTCGCCTCCTCGGCCGAGGCGGAATGGGTGAAGTGTACGAGGCGTATGACACCTCGAAGGATCGCCTGGTCGCACTCAAGTTGCTCCATCGCGAACTTGCGGCCGACCCGTCATTCCAAGCTCGTTTCCGCCGAGAATCTCGCACCACCGCCGCCTTGAACGAACCGCACGTGATCCCGGTACACGACTGGGGCGAGATCGACGGAGTCCTCTTCATCGACATGCGTTTGGTCGAAGGTCATACGTTGCGCGCCGAGTTGGCCGAATTCGGCCGACTCACGCCTATACGAGCCGTCGACATCGTCTCGCAAATCGCCTCGGCGTTGGACGCCGCACATGCCCGCGGGCTCATCCATCGCGACGTCAAACCAGACAACATCATTCTCACGAACAACGGCTTCGCCTACCTCGTCGACTTCGGAATCGCATACTCACAGACGGACACGAAGATCACCACCGAGGGAAGCGCAGTCGGTTCCTATGCGTACATGGCGCCGGAGCGGTTCGGAATCGAAACGCCGACGGCCGCAGCGGATGTCTATTCCCTGGCTTGTGTCCTCTACCAATCACTCACCGGAACAACGCCTTTCAACACCACAAGCATCGAGCATCTGGTCAATTCGCACCTGAACGCTCCGCCGCCACGCCCCACGCTGACGGTTCCATCGCTCCCGCAAGGTTTTGACGCCATCGTGGCTCGCGGCATGGCAAAGGATCCCGCACACCGCTATCCGACTACGGGAGCGCTCGCACTCCAAGCGCGGCAGGCCCTCTCGACGACCGACACCCCCGGTGCCGCCGGCGGATTGCACCCCACGATCGTCGCGCCGCCCATCTACACCACGGCGAATCCCGCTCACGGGAACTACACGCACATCGCGACAAAGACCAAGCGAAACCGAGCCCCGATCGCGATCGGTGCGGCTGGAGTTGCACTCGTTCTGGCCGCAGGAGGCACGGCGGCCTGGGTGATACTGGGGAACTCGGGACCCGAATCACCCACCACTGCAGCAGCTTCCATCGCCACGTCGGCACCGGCACCCACTCAGGAGCCGGCCAGAACGCCGAAGCTCGAGCCGCTACCCACCGCCGGACTGCAGGCGACCACGACCACCCGGGCGTCGAACCCGTCCGCGAGAAATGGCGACCTCGGGGTCAGCAAGCCGATCACCGTCCCCTCGTGCAAAGGAACCGGAATCGTGGTGTTGGCCAATGCCACCGATCCGGCAACGTACGCCAGCGAGATCCAGAACTACCTGGACGCGTTCCCCGGCTCGAAATACCTACGCACAGACCAGTCCTGCCCGTCACTGCGTCAAGTCTCCGATTCGGGGACGGCGATCTACACGGTGTATCGCGAATCCGGGAACACCGAGTCGAAGATCTGCAAGGACGTTCGCGCAGCAGGCGGCGACGCTTACGGCAAGTGGCTCGATACCACTACCGACCCGTCGACGCGGATGACCTGCTGAAGGCGTAAGCGGCTCAGCCCCAGCTGGCCTGCGCGCCCAGGCTCGCTTTGTCCACCCGTTCCAGCCGACTCTCCGTGTACGACGCGATCTGATCCACCACTACCCGGACCCGAGCACCGTCGTCCGCGGCGCGTTCCCACGCGGGCAGCAGGATCGGATCGAGCCCGGCCGGCGCAGTTGCCAGCAGCCATTCCGCGACGCGATGAACACGATCACGCTGCCGATCCTGACGCGCCTTGTGTCCGGCGTCGGACATCACGTAGTACAGCGCCACGGTCTTGAGCAACGCCACCTCGGATGCGACGGCCTCGGGTATGTCGAGGTCGGCTTGATACCGCGAGAGGGGTCGGTCACCGTGTGTCAGCCGGGTGCTGGCGATCGCCGCGGTGGCGAAGCGCCCCACCAATTCACTCGTGAGATTCTTCAACGCGACGGAACTTCCGAGCGTTCCGTCGAAACTTCCGACCCCGCGTACGACGGGGAGTTCGGACAACCGTTGAGCGGCGTCGATCAGATCGTCGACTACCAATCCCCGAAACTCGGAGGCCCCCAGTTCTGCCAGTGCGCGCTGCTCGGACGGATCAGCAAGCGAGCGCAGGTCGATACGGCCTGCGATCACCCCGTCCTCCACGTCGTGCACGGAATACGCGATGTCGTCGGCCCAGTCCATGACCTGAGCTTCCAGGCATTGCCGACGCTCGGGCGCCCCCTCTCGAACCCAGGCGAGCACCTCTGCGTCGTCGTCGTATGCCCCGAACTTCGCGCCGGGCTGCGGCCGGGTCCAGGGGTACTTGATGGCTGCGTCGAGTGATGCCCTGGTGAGATTGAGGCCGGCACTCAGACCGTCGGGGCGCAGGATCTTGGGCTCGAGGCTGGTCAATATCCGCAGATTCTGCGCGTTGCCCTCGAAACCTCCGCAGTCCTTGGCGACTTCGTCCAGGGCCTTCTCGCCGTTGTGACCGTACGGCGGGTGCCCGATGTCGTGCGCGAGACCGGCGAGGTCCACCAGGTCCGGATCGCAACCGAGTCCGTCGGCGATCCCTCGCCCGATCTGTGCGACCTCCATCGAGTGCGTCAACCGCGTGCGAGGTGTGTCACCGTCGCGCGGGCCGACAACCTGGGTCTTGTCGGCCAAGCGCCGCAAAGCCGCGGAGTGTTGGACACGCGCCCGATCTCGCGAGAAGTCCGAACGATGCTGCGCCGCTGCGATCTGCGAACCCGGCAACCCCGCACGCTTCGGCGCCTCGACGACACGACGTTCGAGGTCGTGTTCGGAGTAGGTGCCGCCTCCGTAGGTGGTGTGAGCTGTCATGGTCTCTATTGCCCTGCCGTGTAGGGGAAGTCTGCCGAGAAGTGCGTGAGCTGATACCAGAGCAGCGCGCCGGTTTCGCGAGCGATTCCGTGCAACTGGGATTCGCGGGTGAAGACAGCCGGGCCCTGACGAGTAGGTGCGGTCCACGCCTGGAGTCCTGTGTCGCGGGCCATCGTCCGCGTTCGCAAGGAGTGCCACGGGTCACTGACCAGGACAGCGGAATTGATTCCCTGCGAGGACATCTCGGCGCTCACCGCGTCGATACTGAGAAGTGTGTCCGAACCGGTCTCCACAGCAGTGATCGCACTCGACGGAATTCCGCGATCGGTCAGATACATCTTTCCCGACGCCGCTTCGGTGTACTCGTCACCTTCTTGTTTACCGCCGACAGTGATGATCTGCGGCGCCACTCCGCGCTTGTACAGCTTGTACGCCTGCTCGAGTCGGGCCTCGAAGACGGATGACGGAGTGCCGGAATACTGAGCCGCGCCCAGAACGACTATCGCGTCGGCCGGCCGCGTGTCGTCGATGCGCGCCACCTGCCACACCCGGAACGCAGTACCCCCGACCAGAACCACGGCCATCAACACGGCACCGGCGATCAGTCGGCGCGTCCAGCGAGCCAATCCTGCCCCGAAGCCGCCCGCCCGTGAGGGTGATGGGTCGTGGGGGCGGTTACCGAAAGCAGGTTTCACTCCCGCAATTCTGCCAGTTCGCGGCGATCACCTCCGATGCCGACGCGCCACAACGGATAGATTTGCGTCATGGCCCTCGCACCACACTTCTCGCAGTTGTCCTCGGTAGAGCAGAGTCGGACATTCACCCGACCCGTTCGCCGTCGGGGAAGCGCCGCCGCCGTCGCTGCGATTTTCGCTTTGCTGGCGCTCGTCTTCAGTCCTGCGCTCGCCTCGGCAGACGCCCCGATGGTGTTGCCGAATCACATCACCGACACCTCCGGGGTTCTCGACGCCGGGCAACGCAGCGACATACAAGCCGCGATCGATCAACTCAGCGAGGACCACCAGATCGATCTGTGGGTCGCGTTCGTCCCCGATTTCAACAACCTGGGTGGCCAGGCGTGGGCACAGCAGACAGCCACGAAGTCGACGCTGAGTACCAAGTCCGTCCTGCTTGCAGTTGCCACGGCGGAGCGTGCTTACTACCTCGACGTCCCCGCTGAGCTGAGCAACATCACCGATTCCGACATCGAATCGATCAATTCCGACGCGGTGGAACCGGCTCTTGCCGAGGATGATTGGACCGGCGCGGCAATTGCCGCGGCTGGAGCACTCGGCGACGCGAACAACATGAGCGGCGGAATGGGAGTCGGAACACTCCTCATCGCGGGCGGCGCTGTGGTGGTCGGGACGGGTGGTGTGGTCCTGTACTCACGTAAGCGCAAGAACGACAAGAACAAGGCAAGCGTCGAAGCCGCGAAGAACATCTCCCCCGACGACATCGCCAGCCTCAACGCACTCCCGCTGCCGACGCTCGACGAACGCGCGAAGGAGATCCTCGTCGAGACGGACAACGCGATCGCCGGCAGCCAGGAGGAGCTCGATCTGGCCCGCAGCGAGTTCGGAGATTCCGCCGTCGCACCCTTCTCGGCAGCATTCGACAAGGCCAAGGCCACCCTCGCCGAAGCCTTCGCGATCAGGCAGCGACTCGACGACGCCATCCCGGAAACTCCCGATCAACGCCGCCAGATGCTGATCGACATCATTTCCTCGTGCGGTCGAGCCGACCAAGAACTCGAAGCTCGCGTCGAGGAGTTCGACGGGCTTCGCGACCTTCTCATCAACGCCCCCGCACGTCTCGATGCGTTGACGCAGAGTGTTGTTTCTCTCAGCGTGCGCTTGCCCGAATCCGAGGCGATTCTGACCAAATTGAAGGATCAGTTCCCCGCGCCGACGCTGGCATCTGTCGTGAACAACGTCACGATGGCCAGCGAACGCCTGACGCTCGCCGAGAAGTCGATCGAGGAAGGCCGCGATGCCACCGCGCTGCCGGCCGGTAAGCAAGGCGCTGCCGTCACCGCGATTCGCACTGCCGAAGCGGCTCTCGATCAGGCACGCAAACTGCTCGACGGCGTCGATCACGCCGCCGACGACATCCGAAACGCCATCGCGACTCTTCCGTCCGCGATGGACGACGTCCAGCAGGGCATCACTGCTGCGGACGCTTACCTGGCGCAGGGCGGGCAGAAGTTGGCGGACGCGAAGGCCGCAGCCCAGGCAGCGTTGGCGAATGCTCAGACGTCGAAGGACAGCGATCCGCTGACAGCCTTCAACCAGATCGTCGCGGCCGACGCCCAACTCGACGCGCTGCTTGCCGACGCTCAGGAGCAGAAGCAGCAGCTCGAACGTGCACAGCAGCGCCTCGCCCAGGACATTCTGGCCGCACAGGCGCAGGTGACCGCTGCAGGCGACTTCCTCGGAACCAGGCGCGGCGCGATCGGGGCGGAGGCGCGCACTCGCTACGCAGAGGCTCAGCGGCACCTGCAGGCGGCCCAGCAATTGCAGGCTTCGGATCCGTCCAAGGCACTGCAACACGCCCAGGCCGCGACAACCTTGGCGACGCACTCACTTCGCGCCGCGCAGAACGACGTCAACACCTGGGAAGCAAACCAACGACCCCGCGGTGGCGGCGGCGATGCGACGGGAGCGATCCTCGGCGGCATCCTGATCAACAGCATTCTGCGAGGTGGCGGCGGGCCCCGCTCGTACGGCGGACCGAGCAGCAGCGGACGCTCCGGTCGCGGTGGCGGCGGCGGTGGTTTCGGCGGTGGCGGCGGCGGCCGAACCAGCCGAGGCGGCGGCGGCCGGTTCTGACGGATCCCGTCGAGGTAGTAAAATCCCTACTTTGTTCACGACCGCACTCGTCGTACGCTTCATCCGGCAAGTCGGGATCACAGATCATACGAAGGTGTTATGGAAAGCGTCGCCCCGCAGATAACCGTCGTTGTACCTACATACAACGAGCGTGAGAACCTGCCAAAGCTCGTCGATCGCCTCGCCGCGTTGAAGATCCCGAACCTGCACGTCCTCGTGGTGGATGACAACTCCCCCGATGGCACGGGCGAGGTTGCGGACAAGTTGGGTATCGATGGACCCATCCCGGTCGGAGTGCTTCACCGCACGGTCAAGGACGGACTCGGCCGTGCTTACGTCGCGGGCATGAGCCGGGCTCTGGCGGAGAACGCCGACATCGTCATTCAGATGGACGCGGATCTCTCCCATCCGTCCGAAGCGATCCCCGCCATGATCGAGATCCTCACCACGACCGATGCGGCAGTCGTTCTCGGCTCCCGTTACGTCGAGGGTGGCGCAGTTGCCGGCGACTGGCCGTGGCATCGCAAGGCTTTGTCCGCCTGGGCGAACTTCTACGTCAACGCTATTCTGCGACTGCACGTCAAGGATGCAACTGCAGGCTTCAAGGCGTGGCATGCAAAGACCTTGCGCGACATCGACGTCGAATCGGTGCAGAGCAACGGCTACGCGTTCCAGGTCGAGATGAACTACCGAGTTGTTCAGCGCGGCATGAAGATCGCCGAAACGCCAATCCGCTTCGAGGAACGCACCGAAGGTGTCTCCAAGATGAGCCTCTCGGTTCAGTTGGAGTCCGCTCTGGTGCCGTGGAAGCTCAAGTTCGGCAAGAAGTCACTCTGACCTGCGCGGCTGATCGAAAATAATCGGCGGTCTGCGTGTCCGACGGGTAGAACGACTCAATCGCGATCTCTGCGAGCGTGACGTCGCGCGGCGTACCGAACACGGTGGTGGTGCTGAACATCGCCAATTCGGTATCGCCCGTGCGTACGCGCAACGGAACCAGCAGGGAATTCGCGCGGTCGTCGTGCCAGTCTCCGCCGCTCGGATAAGTGCGCAACTCGTCGAGCAAGGACGCCAACTGCGCATCCGCACTGACCTCCACTTCCCGCGCCAACCTGGCGAGCAGGTGGGTCCGCCACTGCGCGAGGTTCACGATCCGCGGCGCCATGCCCTCGGGATGCAAGCTCAAACGCAATACGTTCACCGGTGGTTCCAGGAGGAATTCAGCGGCCCCCTCGGTCAGGATTCTCACGGCCTGGTTCCCGGCGATCATCTCCCATTGCTGATCGACCACCACGGCCGGATAAGGGTCATGCGCGTCGATGATGCGATCGATGGCCTCGCTCACCGCTGACATCGGCGCTTCCGCCAACGATTTTTGCGAGTACTCCGGCGAGTGGCCACTTGCCAGCAGAAGCGTATTCTGTTGCCGTAGAGGAACATCCAGGCATTCGGACAGGTGAAGGATCATGTCCCGGCTGGGTTTGGAGCGGCCGGTTTCGATGAAGCTCAGGTGCCTGGTCGACACTCCTGCCGCTGCCGAGAGGCCCAACTGAGTGAGCCTTCGCCGCTCCCGCCACCGCTTGAGTTCGGTGCCAACGTCCATCGTCTCGAAGGTCATTCTTTCAAGTTAGCGACCCGAGGTAGCCGAGACCATGACCTCGGAGGTAATCGACCCGAAGCAGTTTCGGAGGAACAGTGGTCTCAGCCGGCGAGACCGCCGGATGTTCACCACCGGAACTGATCAAGGGAGCGACCATGAGCGACTTCGACGCAATCGCCGACGCCTATATCGACATGTGGAACGAAACAGATACCACCGCCCGTAGAGCACGGATCGAGCAATTGTTCGCACCCGGCGGCCGCTACACCGATCCGCTCGCGGACGTCACCGGACACGATCAGATCGACGCGATGATCAACGCTGTGCAGCAACAATTTCCGGGCATGCACTTCACCCTCATCGGGCCGGTGGACGCGCACCACCGACAGGCTCGATTCGGTTGGGCTCTCGGCCCGGCGGGGGCCGAGTCACTGATCGACGGGTTCGACGTACTCGAACGCGACGACGACGGCCGGGTGACGCTTGTCCTCGGGTTTCTCGACAAGGTACCTACGGCCTGAATCGGGACTACCACCGACAGCGTTCGCCACGAAGGCTGTCGGTGGTCCGTGGCATCATCGTTGCCGATGAACGCCGACGGATTTACCTGGTCCACACCGATTCCCGAGTCCGAGGGTGCTGAGTACGGCGCTCACACGCTGACCGTCAACGGCCTTCCCTCCGTCTATCGATCCGCCAAGACGACGCCGACCAAGCTCGGTCAGTTCGTCACGCTGTGGCGCCGTTCCGAGGCCGGGCCCATCCGCCCCTTCGACACCAGCGACGGCGTCGCGCTGTTTGTGGTGAAGGTCTACGACGAAGAACATCTGGGTCACTTCGTCTTTCCCACCGAAACCCTCGTCGAACACGACATCGTGTCGACGAACTTCTCGGGCGGCAAGCGCGCTATCCGGGTCTATCCGCCCTGGGTCACGCCGACCAGTGTGCAAGCCGTCAGAACCCAGCGTTGGCAGAAGCAGCATTTCGGCGAGTTCCCTGATGTATTCAACTCACCTGATACGTCGCGATGATGACGCCTGTTGTCGTAGGAACACTTTCGGTGAGGGTGAACTGAGCGAGTGCAGCACCGTCGGGGAACAATCTGCGCCCGGTTCCGAGAACCAGCGGATGAATCAGCAGAGTGTAGGTGTCGACGAGACGCCGTTCGGCCAATGACGTGATCAGGTCGCCACTGCCCAGAATCACCAGATCCGGGTCATCGCTTTCCTTCAGCGCGGCGACCGCGTCGGCGGCATCGCCTTTCAACACAGTCGAGTTCTTCCACGGCAGCGGTTCACCCAAAGTCCTTGACGCGACGTACTTCTGCGTGTTGTCGAGCACCTCGGTAAACGGATTGTCCGTCTGAAACGGCCAGTACGAGGCGAAGTTCTCATAGGTTCGGCGTCCGAAGAGCAACTCTGATTTCTTCGCCATCCCCTCCCCCATTTTCTGTGCCATGACGGAATCGTTGAAGGGTGCCGCCCATCCACCGTGCTCGAATCCGCCACGACGATCTTCGTCCGGCCCGCCAGGTGCCTGCATGACACCGTCGAGAGTCACGCTGTTGGTCACGCTGAGTTTTCTCATAGCTTCGATCCTGCGCCTGAAGATCCACCATGGAAAGAGAAAACGGGCGGTCCTTCTCGAATGAGAAGAACCGCCCGTCAGCTTCGAACGAATCAGGAACCGATCAGCCGTGCAGCCAGGTAGCTTTCCACCTGATCGAGGGCGACGCGTTCCTGCGCCATGGAGTCACGCTCACGCACCGTCACAGCCTGATCTTCGAGAGTGTCGAAGTCGACCGTGATGCAGAACGGTGTGCCGATCTCGTCCTGGCGACGGTAACGACGACCGATGGCACCGGCGTCGTCGAACTCGACGTTCCAGTTCTGACGCAACTGCGCCGCAAGATCTTTTGCCTTCGGCGTCAGATCCGCATTGCGCGAGAGCGGCAGCACTGCGGCCTTGACGGGAGCGAGTCGACGATCCAGTCGCAGCACCGTGCGCTTGTCGACGCCGCCCTTGGAGTTGGGTGCCTCGTCCTCGGTGTACGCGTCGACCAGGAAGGCCATCAGCGAACGCGTGAGACCTGCCGCCGGCTCGATGACGTACGGGGTGTACCGCTCACCCGTCGTCTGGTCGTAGTAGTTCAGCTCGGTGCCCGAGTGCTTGGAGTGCGTCGAGAGATCGAAGTCGGTACGGTTCGCGATACCTTCGAGCTCGCCCCATTCGCTGCCCTGGAAGTGGAAGCGGTACTCGATGTCGGTCGTGCCCTTCGAGTAGTGCGAAAGCTTTTCCGGCGCATGCTCGTACAGCCGCAGGTTGTCCTTGTTGATGCCGAGGCCGGTGTACCAGTCCAGGCGGTAGTCGATCCAGTACTGATGCCACTGCTCGTCCTCGCCCGGCTTGACGAAGAATTCCATCTCCATCTGCTCGAACTCGCGGGTGCGGAAGATGAAGTTGCCCGGGGTGATCTCGTTACGGAAGCTCTTGCCGATCTGACCGATGCCGAACGGCGGCTTCTTACGCGAGGTGGTCAGCACGTTGGCGAAGTTCACGAAGATGCCCTGCGCGGTCTCGGGGCGCAGGTAGTGCATGCCCTCTTCACTCTCGACAGGGCCGAGGTAGGTCTTGAGCATCATGTTGAAGTCGCGCGGCTCGGTCCACTGGCCGACGGTGCCGCAATCGGGGCAACCGATGACATCCATCGAGACGTCGTCCGGGTTGTCGAGCTTCTTCTTCTCCGCGTACGCCTCCTGCAGGTGATCCTGACGGTGACGCTTGTGACAGTTGAGGCACTCGACGAGCGGGTCGTTGAAGACACCGACGTGACCGGATGCGACCCACACCTCGCGGGGCAGGATCACCGAGGAGTCGAGGCCGACGACGTCCTCGCGGCTGGTGACCATGTTGCGCCACCACTGACGCTTGATGTTCTCCTTGAGCTCGACACCCAATGGGCCGTAGTCCCATGCGGACTTGGTACCGCCGTAGATCTCACCGCACGGGTAGACCAGGCCTCGCCGCTTGGCGAGATTGACAACGGCTTCGATCTTGGACTTGGGTGCCACTCGATTGCTCTCCATCTGGGTAATAGATGCATGATTTTCGTGCGCTTTTCGCACCATCAGCCTATCTGGCGGCTGCCACGCACTTCCGTCCAAGGTTGACATGCATACTTGTGCATATCAAAATGAAAGTGATTTGCAATAATGTGGTGAGATGGCTATGCCCGGACATCATGATCTACCCCTCGAAGGAGCCTCGCTGTGAGCATTGCGGATACCGGCGATCTCCACAAAAGCCATGATCATTCCGACCTCGGACACACGCACGACCCGTTCGAAGCCGCACCGCCCGCGCCCGTGCCGCCCAAGGAAACTTTGGCGGCCGCCGGCGAAATTCTGCGGGCGCTGGCTGCACCCGTTCGCATCGCGATCGTGCTTCAGCTCCACGAGTCGGAGCGCTGCGTTCACGAACTCGTCGGCGCTCTCGGTGTCACTCAGCCACTCATCAGCCAGCATTTGCGCGTCCTCAAAGCAGCGGGCGTCGTCCGCGGCGAACGCAACGGACGAGAAGTTCTCTATCGACTCGTCGACGATCACCTCGCACACATCGTCGTCGACGCTGTCGCCCACGCCGAAGAAGGATGAGATTCCACCGCATGAACACCCCGGGCAGTACGACCTCGAAACGTGGACCGGCCACCGTCGGCGTTCGTTCCACGAAACAGCGCAGCGCCATCTCCGCCCTGCTCGACGACATCGACGAATTCAAGTCGGCACAGGAACTGCACGACGAACTGCGCAAGCGCGGTGAAGGGATCGGCCTGACCACCGTCTACCGCACGCTGCAGGCACTGTCCGACGCCGGAACCATCGACGTCCTGCGCACCGACACAGGTGAGTCCGTCTACCGACGCTGCTCCTCTGGACACCACCATCACCTGGTGTGCCGCAACTGCGGATTCACCGTCGAGGTCGAGGGCCCGACGGTCGAGCAGTGGTCACAGACCATCGCCGAGGACAACGGTTTCACCGAAGTGAGTCACACCGTCGAGATCTTCGGCACCTGCCGCGACTGCGCCGCCAGCTGACACCTGACACCTGACAGCGTCAGGTGTCAGGGAATCAAACCCTGACGCGCGGTATCGGCGCCGGTCAGCGCGAGTAGCAACATCGTGGTCAGTGCTTCGTCGTCCAGTCCGGCCGCCGGGAACGTGTATCGCAGGATCACGTCCGCCAGACTGCCGTGGCCGAATACCGCGATCGAACCGAATTGGATGGTCCGGTTCCGCTCGGCCACCTTGCGATGCAGTGCCGCGCTGACCGGTCGGTCCCACGCGAGGACACACGTCATGGACAGCACGTCCAGACCCTCGGACAAATTCATCGCCTGGATCGAGCACAGCGCGCCGGAGTACTGGAAACCAAGCGAGCCGTCCGCAGCCACATCGACCGTCACGAAATGCGCCAGCGAGGCGGCCGCGCGTTCTTGTAGGCGGGCTGCTTGGTCGGTGGTGTCGGTCATGTTCTCCCCTGTCATTTGACGCCACCGAATCTACGGTCGCGTGAGGCGTATTCGACGCAGGCGGCCCAGAGATCGCGGCGGTCGAAATCGGGAAACAGCTTCTCCTGGTACACCATTTCGGCGTAGGCGGATTGCCAGATCAAGAAATTGGACGTCCGCTGTTCCCCCGACGGACGCAGGAAGAGATCGACGTCGGGCATGTCGGGCTCGTCGAGGTACTTCGCCACCGTCGCCTCGGTGATCTTGTCCGGATTGATCTCACCGGCCGCGACACGCTTCGCGATTTCCTTTACCGCATCGGCAATTTCGGCCCGCCCGCCGTAATTCACACACATGGTCAAGTTCATGACTGTGTTGTTCTTGGTCAGTTCTTCGGCGATCTCGAGTTCCTTGATCACACTGGCCCACAGGCGCGGCTTACGACCGGCCCAGCGAACACGCACACCCATTTCGTTCATCTCGTCGCGTCGGCGGCGGATGACGTCACGGTTGAAGCCCATCAGGAATCGAACCTCGTCGGGACTGCGCTTCCAGTTCTCGGTGGAGAAGGCGTAGGCGGAGAGCCACTCGACACCCATCTCGATGCAACCGCAGACGGTATCCATCAGGACAGCTTCACCGCGTTCGTGCCCGGCGGTTCGCGGCAGACCGCGCTCCTGCGCCCACCGTCCGTTGCCGTCCATCACCAACGCGACGTGGCGCGGGATGAGTTCGGTTTGCAGGATCGGCGGGGTCGCCCCGGACGGATGTGGGTCCGGTGGCCGGATCACCCGTTCAGCAGCAGGATCAAGCGGAGTTCGCGGTTCGCGTCGTCGAATCACGGGTTCCATCCTGCCTCACGGGCAAGTCGACCTCGACGGCTGCATGCGGCCTCGAACGCTCGATCAGCGGCAACGTCCGCAATTGACGCTCGAGATGCCACTGCAGGTGTGCCGCGACCAGTCCGCTGGCTTGCGTCCGCAGCGTCGCGGGCGCCGAATCGGTGCCCTCCCACTCCCCTCGGAGCAGGGCTTCCATCAAGCCGAGCACTCCGGGCGACGGCGTCGCAGCACCCGCCGGGCGGCAGTAGGTACAGACGGCTCCGCCTGCGGCGACATGAAATGCACGGTGCGGTCCCGGAGCGCTGCAGCGGGCGCACTCTTCGAGGGCAGGCGCCCAACCCGCATAGCCCATGGCTCGCAACAAGAACGCGTCGAGCACGAACTCGACCGGCCGCGCCTGCTCGGCGATCGCACGCAGTGCTCCCACCGTCAATCGCTGAAGCTGCGGGGCCGGCGCGCGTTCCTCGCCGGCCAACCGCTCGGCAGTTTCGAGTACGGCGCAGGCCGTGGTGTACCGGCTGTAGTCGTCGACGATGTCAGTGGCGAATGCATCGACCGTCTGCACCTGAGTGATGATGTCGAGATTCTTGCCCGGAAGTAGTTGCACGTCGATGTGAGCAAACGGTTCGAGTCTGGCACCGAATTTGGAGGTGGTCCGGCGGACACCTTTGGCCACGGCACGTACCAACCCGAACTGACGGGTGAGCAACGTGACGATGTGGTCGGCTTCGCCCAGTTTGTGCAGGCGCAGCACCACCGCCGTGTCTCGATACAACCTCACTCGACCAGTGTCCCACGTTGTACCGACGACCGATCCCGATGCCGCGCCCGATGACAAGTCGGAAATACGGCGGGTCCGTCCGGATAGACTGGCCCGATGCCGAGCGACGCAATTGCGCAACCTGTCACTGCAGAGTTGACCGGTCGCGAAGCGCGGTGGGAGCGACACAACTCCGAGCGTCAGAAACGGATACTCACCTCGGCTGTCGAACTGATCGAAGAGCGCGCGGCAGGTGCCGAGGTGTCCGTCCAGCAGATCGCCGACCGTGCCGGCCTCGCCAAGTCGGTGGTGTACCGACAATTCAGCGGCCGAGACGACCTCGATCGACGAGTCCGAGCGTTTGTGCTCGGCCAATTTGCGGCGGCCCTGGATGCGTCGATGAGCATTTCGGTAGGCACTCTCGACCAGATCCTGACCCGAACCATCAGCGCCGTCGCCGAGTGGATCACCGAGCATCCGCGGATTCACGAGTTCATGGGTACCGGCCCCACCGACTACGACGACGAGAGCATCGACGCGATCAGCAGCTTGACGGCGACAATCGCCGACTCGGCCCGCACCACTATCACCGAAGTCGGTCGATCCGTGGGGATCGACTCCTCACCCTTCGATTCACTACCGTTCGCAGTGGTGACAATGGTCGAGGGCACGCTCACCCACTGGGTCCGAAGCACCGATCCGAAACCGAGCCGCGAAGAGATCGTCGCCGACCTCGCGAAATACACCTGGTACATGTTCGACGGCGTTGCACGCTCGAGCGGGCTACAGATCGATCCCCATGTCGAATTGTCCACGCTCATAGCCGAACTGGTGTCCTCCGACGGAGGAACTTCGCGGCCGGACTAGATCCGGGTCTTGTCGGAACGCTTCGGCTCGCCGCGGTAGCGGGCGTAGTCGCCGTCGATGCGCAGCTTTCGCCACGCACGCTTCGACACCGGATTCATCAATCCGAGTTCGTCTGCCAGGGCTCGCATTTCACCGAAGTAATTACCCAGGATGCGGCGTGAATGTGGGCTCCCCCAGAAGGCGCTCTTCATCACCTCGTCCGGGATTCCGAATTCTTCGGCGAATTCCTTTGGCGGTGACATGATTTCGCCCGCAAGCCAACGCATCGTGCCGGGGAAGGCGACCGATGTGATGGCTCGACTCGTACGACTGAGTCTGGGGACGTGATTGCGCAGGAACTCGTGAGCAAACGAGATGTGTCTCGCTTCTTCGGCGATGTGAATCTCCATGGTGCGGAGCATCGCCGGCGGCGTGTCCTTACCCTCGCGGATGAGATCCTTCTGGAAGTGGTCGATCGGTTCTTCACCAGCCAGAATGCCGATGAAGAAGATGACCGGGAACTTTGCTCCCAGCACTCCGATGATCGGCGACAGCCGCCGGAACATCGGACGCATACCCGGTACGTCGATGTCCATACGATTGACGAGTTCTTGGAACATCTGGATGTGATTGCACTCTTCGGTCATCTCGTGCAGGCAGTACCGGAACTCAGGCGACTGGTTGGGTAGCGCCATGATGTATTGCAGCATTCCCCGGATCAAGATGCTCTCGAATGCCGAACCCACCTTGGTCACATTCGCCTGACGCCACATTCCCATGGCGATTCGACGCTCCAACGACTGATCCTGGTACCACTGCGTCGCTCCGAGCGGATCCGACACGGATGAGAGCACCCACCTCGGATCATGCGGATCGATCGCGAACTCTGGTGAATCCCAGTCGATGTCGAGATAGGGATCGAAACTGCGGGCAACTGAGCCCTCGGACAAAGTCTGCAGTACCTGGCGGTACGGCTTTTCCACTTCGATCGACGCTGACCGAGCCATCGGTGTCTCCTCACGGCCAGTCCGTCGATTGGAGTCGACGGACTTGAATGAGGTCAAACATAATGGGACACCGCGTCCCACGCAACCCCTTCAGGGGCCTGATTTCAGGCCCGCCGCACCGGGATGATCTCGCGAACCTTCTCGTCTCGGAGATACAGACCCGCCCACATGACGATTCCGGTATAGACGGCAAACAGTGTCGTGCTCAGCAGAGGCTGTTCCGCTCGAAGGTTGGTCAACACGGCTCCGCCCAGGTAACCGGTGAGCAGAATCGCGCCGAGTATCGACGTTCGCGGAATCACGTACAGCGCAAGGCAGATCAGTTGCACCACCCCGGCCGTCAATGCCAGCGAGTCCGGCAACCCAAGTTCGGCGGAGGCGTCCTTGACGGTCTGAAGGTTGAGAATGTGAATGATGCCGTCGAAGAGCATGAAAACGACGAACAGCCCACTCAGGACGTATCCGACCTTGCGAGCCGTGGCCGAAGGTGTCGTCGTCGTGGCGTTACCGGAAACAGTTTCGTTGTGGACGGGCTGGGTGGTCATCGGATTCTCCTGGGGCGAAGGCGAGCGGCCTGTCGCCACTTCGCTTGCAATTACGACTCCCGAGCGATCGAAAACTCATCGCGCCGACCGTTACTGCACACCCGGCGTTCAGGACGATTCACCTCACGTGGTCTGATGGGCGGTGACACGGGGTGCCGAAAAAGTCGGCTGAGATCAGACCCGATGAACCTGACCAGTTAGCACTGGCGGAGGGATGTCGACATGACCGAACAGCAATTTCAGCGCGCATTGAACCTCGACGAGCAGATCGTTCTGATCACCGGTGGCGCCCGCGGGCTCGGCGCCGCACTGAGCCGAGCATTCTTCCGCTCGGGCGCCCGCGTAATCGTGAACTACAACAAGAGCCGCGATGCCGCCGAGGCCCTGGTCGCCGAACTGGGTGAGGATCGCACCTTCGCAGTCCAGGCGGACGTGACGGACCGCAGTTCCGTCGACCAGTTGTTCTCCGCTGCACGCGAGAGATTCGACGCACCGATCTCGACCGTGGTCGACAATGCACTGGTCGACTTCTCGTTCAACGGCGATGCCCGGCCGAACGCGGACACGATCACCTGGGCCGACTTCGACTCTCAACTACGCGGAGCTGTTGCCGGAACACTCAATACCACCCAGGCAGGACTACCAGGCATGCGCGAACTCGGCTTCGGCCGAATCATCACTGTCGGAACCAATCTGGTCCAGAATCCGGTAGTTCCGTACCACGACTACACCGCTGCCAAGGCCGCACTGTTGGCACTGACACGGACGCTGTCCGCCGACCTCGGTCCGGACGGGATCACAGTCAACATGGTCTCCGGCGGCTTGCTCCGCACCACCGATGCGAGTGCCGCGACACCGGAAGCAGTGTTCGACATGATCGCGGCAAGCACTCCCCTGCGCCGAGTCGCGACGCCGGACGAATTTGCCGACGCTGCACTCTTTTTCGCCTCCCCATGGTCGCGGGCCGTGACCGGCCAGAATCTGGTTGTCGACGGCGGACTCGTCAAGAACTGATGGGCGCACAGCTACGGATAGGTGCGTTCCTGCTCGGTTGCGGGCATCACAGTGCGGCGTGGCGACACCGCGACTCACCGGTCGAAAGTCTCGGTGACATCACGTATTACGAGTCGCTCGCCCAGATCGCCGAACGCGGCAAGCTGGACGCCGTTTTCTTCGCTGACGGTCACAGTGTTCGAGAACCCGAGTCTGGTGCGTCGTGGTTTCTCGAACCGATCACCGCGTTGACTGCCATGGCACGAGCGACGGCGAACGTCGGCCTGGTCACCACCATCTCCACGACCTTTTACACGCCATTCCACGCGGCACGACTTTTGGCATCGCTCGACCACATCAGCGGCGGACGGGCCGGATGGAACGTCGTGACCTCGATGTTCGACCAGGAGGCGCGCAACCACGGACTCGAGGCGATGCCCGATCACGCATCCCGATATGAACGAGCCGACGAATTTGTCGAAGTGGCCCTCGCATTGTGGGATTCGTGGTCGGAAGACGCGCTGATCCTCGACCGGGCGGGACGTTTTGCCGACGCAGGCAAGATTTCTCGCATCGATCACGACGGCAAGCATTTTCGTGTCGACGGCCCGTTGACGGTTCCTCGATCCCCGCAGGGCAGGCCGGTCTTGTTTCAGGCCGGGGCGTCCGAGCAGGGTCGCGATCTGGCTGCGCAGCGCGCCGAGGCGATCTATTCGGTTGCCTACGACCTACCCAGCGCGCAGAGCTACTACGCGGACGTGAAGTCGAGAATCGAGCGCGTCGGCCGGGATTCGAACTCGGTCGCCGTCATGCCGGGGCTGGTCACCTACGTCGGAAGTACTGTCGCCGAGGCGCGGGCCAAGAAGGCCGAACTTGATCGCCTGCTGCCCACCGAACAGTCGATACGCCAACTCTCGTTGTTCACCGGACAGGATTGCGAGGACTGGGATCTCGACGGGCCCGTGCCCCCGTTGCCTCCACTCGAAGCATTCAGCGGGCCGCAAGGACGCTACGCAACTATTCTGCGGATCGTTGAGAAGGACGCACCGACTGTGCGGGAACTCCTCGGGACGCTCGCTGCGGGTGGTGGCCACGCAACGATGATCGGCACACCGGAGTCGATTGCCGACGAGATGGAATCCTGGTTGAACGGCCGCGGTGCCGACGGTTTCAATCTGATGCCGCCGACCTATCCGCAGGGCCTGGAAGATTTTGTCGATCACGTGATTCCAGTGCTGCAGGCGCGTGGGTTGTTCCGACGCGAATACGAGGGAGCGACTCTGAGAGAAAACCTCACCTAGTCCGGCAGTAGCGGCACCGACAGGTCCGGATCGCGTCCCAGGAGCACTCCCCTCGTGAGAGCCGCCGAGCCGAACTTCTTCCGGACGCTGTCCATCGCCGAGTCGAGGGCGGCAGTGTCCGGACCCGCGAATCCTGGACCGTCGAAGGGCAATTCGAGTTGTTCGGCGCCGTCCCGATCCAGGTTGGAGACAGCGACACCGATCAACGTGATGCCCTTGTCCGCGATCATCGGTATCGCTTCGTCCAGCAGCACCATCGAGGCGTTCAGCAATTCCGCTGTGTCGGCGGTGGACCGGCGCAGCGTGTGAGATCGAGTTGCCCGCGTGAAATCCGCGAAGCGAAGCCGGAGCGTGACCGTGCGCCCCGTCCGCTGCGCCGAACGCATGCGTCGACTGACACGATCGACAAGGGACATCAACGACGCATCGAGTTCTGCGCGGGAATGGGATCCGCGACCAAGCGCATGCTGAGCACCCATCGAACTGCGGCCACGAAAGGCGCGGACGGGGCGCGGATCTCGATTGTGCGAGAGCGCGTAGAGATGGCGACCGGCGCCGCCCCCGAGAATCGAGACGATCGAGGATTCGTCGTGCCGAGCGATGTCACCCACCGTCACGATGTCGAAGTTTCGCAACTTCTGGGCCGTGATCTTGCCGACGCCCCACAGCTTCTCGACCGGCAACGGATGCAGGAATTCGGTCTCGCCCTCCGGCGGCACTCGCAGCAATCCGTCGGGTTTCGCGAATGCACTCGCGACCTTGGCCAGGAACTTGGTGCGTGCGATCCCGACCGTGATCGGTAGTCCGACCTGCTCAGCCACGTCGCGTCTGAGGTTGGCCCCGATCTGCAGCGGGTTTCCCACGATTTTGGCGAGCCCGCCGACCTCGAGAAAGGCCTCGTCTATGGAGATTCCTTCGACCAGCGGCGACGTGTCGTGAAAGACGTCGAACACGTCTTTGCTCGCCTGCGAGTACGCCGACATTCGCGGGGGAACGACGATTGCCTGGGGACACAGTGATCGAGCCTGACCACCACTCATCGCAGTTCGAACACCGAATGCCTTGGCCTCGTAGCTTGCCGCCAGGACCACGCCACCGCCGACGATGACCGGTCTGCCCGCCAGAGTCGGGTCGTCACGTTGCTCGACCGATGCGTAGAACGAATCGAGGTCCGCATGGAGGATCGTTGCGTCACCCGTAGGTCGACTACCCCCAGGATGATTACCGCCAGAACGAGCACCGCCAGGGTGATTACCTGGCGTTTCTCGATCCAACGGTTCATGCGACACGAACATATGTTCCCATGCGCCACCGACACAACGAAAGGCCGCAAATAGATTCCATGGAATTGATCACGAATCGGGCGTACGGTGAAAGAATGATTCCACGGAATGCATATCGGTTCGGGGTCTGCTCATGACGGGGTCGGACCTGAGCGGTCACTTCGACAACCTCGTCCGCTTCGAAACCGAACTGTGGACGGCCGTCGACCAGCGACTCCGAATCGAGCACGACCTGCCACTGAGTCGATTCGAGCCGATGCAGATCATCGACAGGCTAGGTTCCTGTCGGGTCTTCGACATTGCCGAAGCCCTCGCGATCACCGTCGGTGGCACGAGCAAATTGGTGGATCGGATCGAGTCCTCGGGGCACTGCCGTCGACAATCCAATCCCGCCGACAAACGATCCTCACTCATCGCGTTGACCCCCGACGGCATTGGCCTGTTGCAGGGGGCGAAGGCCACGTTCGACGACGAACTGGCACGCCGTCTCGGTTCCGTGCTGACGCCCGAGGCTCTCGATCGGTTCGGCGCCACACTGGCCACGCTGCGCGAAGCCAACCGCCGACTGACACTCATCACCAAGGAGAAAGCATGACCGACACAATGCGCGCAATCGTGCTCGACGCCCCCGGCCCGCCAGAAGCATTGACGATCAAGGAGATTCCCATACCGGCGCCTACCACCGGCTGGGTCCTCATCCGTGTGAAGGCCTTCGGCCTCAATCGATCCGAACTGCACACCAGGCTCGGCCTCGCCGAAGGCGTGACGTTCCCGAGGGTGCTGGGCATCGAGGCCGTCGGCGAAGTGGTGAACTGCCCCGGCGGGGAGTTGACCGAAGGGCAGCAGGTCGCCGCCATGATGGGCGGGATGGGTCGAGTCTTCGACGGCGGATATGCCGAGTACACGTGCGTTCCCGTCAGCCAGGTCGTTCCCTTCTCCAGCAACCTGGACTGGTCGACAGTGGGAGCTGTTCCCGAGATGCTGCAGACGTCGTACGGCTCTCTGACGGTGGGACTGGATGCGAAATCCGGTCAGTCCCTACTGATTCGAGGCGGAACCTCCTCGGTCGGCATGGCAACCGCAGTCCTGGCGAAGCAGTGGGGGCTCACGGTCCTTGCGACCACCCGCGATGCGAGCAAGACGTCATCGTTGACCGAGATCGGGGTCGACCACGTTGTCCTCGACGACGGTGCCGTGGCAGGCCAGGTGCGAGACATTTTCCCGGACGGTGTTGATCTGGCTCTCGAATTAGTCGGAACACCAACACTTCCCGACACGTTGCGCGCCACTCGCGTTCACGGGACCGTGTGTTTCACGGGCATGTTGTCCAACGAGTGGACAGTCAAGGACTTCTATCCGATCGACTACATTCCACGCGGAGTGCGATTGACCTCGTACGGCGGGGACGCGTCCGACCTGCCTGCCGACGTACTGCAAGACTTCCTCTCCGCTGTGGCGTCAGGCGAGGCGGTGGTACCGATCGACGAGGTGTTCGCATTCGAGGACATCGCGCAAGCGCATGCCAAGATGGAAGCCGGTACGGCTCGTGGCAAATTGGTGGTGATGATCTGACCTGGTTTCTCACACCTGGTTTCTCACACCACGAATCGATAACCCATCCCCGCCTCGGTGATCAGATGCTTGGGGTTGGCCGGGTCGTCCTCGAGCTTGCGACGAAGTTGAGCCAGGTAGACACGCAGATAGTGAGTCTCGGTGTCGTAAGCCGGTCCCCACACCTCCCGAAGCAATTCCTTCTGCCCGACCAGCTTTCCGCGGTTGCGCACAAGCATCTCGAGCATGCCCCACTCGGTCGGAGTCAGGTGCACCTGTTCACCGCGCCGACTCACCGTTTTGGCAGCCAAGTCCACCGTGAACGACGCGGTCTCGACCGACGGTTCCGAGGTGTCGGCCGCCGAGGTTCCACGCCTCGCCGCTGCGCGCACGCGGGCCAGAAACTCGTCCATCCCGAAGGGCTTGGTGACGTAATCGTCGGCACCGGCATCGAGGGCCTCGACCTTGTCCGCGGAGTCCGTGCGCGCCGACAGCACGATGACCGGCGCCGTGCACCAGCCACGCAGGCCTGCAAGTACTTCGGTGCCGTCCATGTCCGGCAGTCCGAGATCGAGAATCACCACGTCCGGCGGCCGTTCCGCTGCAGCGCGCAAGGCCCCTGCTCCGGTGGACGCCGTCACCACGTCATATCCACGCACAGTGAGGTTGATGCGTAGTGCCCGCAAGATCTGCGGTTCGTCGTCGACAACCAGTATCCGGCTCATGACTCGCTTCCATTCGTTCCTGCACCGGCCAGTTCGACCATCATCGTCAACCCACCGCCCGGAGTGTCGGTGGCACTGACCGTTCCGCCCATCGCGTCGACAAATCCGCGCACCACGGACAGCCCGAGGCCCACTCCGCCCGTGTTGTCGCGATCCCCCATTCGCTGAAACGGCTCGAACATCGATTCGGCTTCACCACGGGGTACACCGGGGCCGGTATCTGCGACGGTGATGACGGTGCGGTCTCCGACGCGTGCTGCTCCCACTCGCACCGGTGTTGTGCCGCCGTACCGCAATGCGTTGTCGACGAGGTTGGCGATCACTCTCTCGAGCAAACCCTGATCGGCCTGCACGGCAACAGTACCCACGTCGACGATCACACTGTGGGACCGGGAGTCCGACCGGCCGCCGATGCCTAATCCCAGCAACGCCCGGTGAACAACTTCGTCGAGGTACACCGCCCGCAACGTCGGCTTGACCACTCCCGCAGCCAGTCTGGACGAATCAAGAAGGTTGCCGACCAGCGCGGTCAACTGATCCGCAGACTCCTCGATGGTGGCCAGTAGTTCTGCCGTGTCCTCAGGTGAGAACTCGATGTCGTCGCTGCGCAAGCTCGACACAGCAGCCTTCACGCCGGCAAGCGGTGTCCGAAGGTCATGGCTCACAGCCGAAAGCAATGCTCGGCGCAGTTGATCAGCCTCGGTCAATGCAGCCGCCTTGCTCGCTTCGACCGTGAGCTTGTCCTGACGGATCATGCCGACCGCCTGGTGCGCGACAACGGTCAACACCCGACGATCACGCGCACTCAACTCCGGCCCCGACAGCATCAGTGCGTATTCGCCGTCGTTTACCTCGCATACGGAATCCGCGTCAGCTTCACGTGCCGGCGGTTCTGCACCCACGGCCGCGACTACGCCATCCTCATGATGCACCACCGAAACCCCACGTTGACGGTAGATTTCGCGAGCTTTCTCGAGCAGCGTGGACAGGTCAGCACCGCGGAGAACCGACCCCGCAAACAGTGTCAGAAGTTCCGCTTCCTCCGAAGCGCGCTTCGCTTCCCGAGCTTTTTTGGCGGCAGCGTCCACCAGAACGGCCACTGCCACAGCCACTATCAGCAGCACCACCGTCGTGATGAAGTTGTCGGGTTCGGCGATCGTGAAGCTGTACCTCGGGTCGGTGAAGAAGTAATTGAGCAGCAGTCCCGATAACAGAGCAGACAGCATTGCCGGCCCGACACCACCGAGCAGCGCGACCAGAACCACCACCACGAAGAACAACGCATTTTCGCCCTGCACGCCGGAGATCCGGTCGATCAGACCCATGAGTCCGGCTGCGGCCGTCGGAACCACCACTGCCGCAATCCACGACAGCAAGCGGTACTCGGATCGGCCGAACAACGAGATCCGCCGACGGACGGTCGTTTCCTCATGGGTGACCATGTGAACGTCGATGCCGCCGGACTGCTGAACCACCGCGGCGCCGATCCCCTCGTCGAGGATGCGCGCCAGCCGAGAACGTCGAGACGTTCCCAGAACCAACTGTGTGGCGTTCTCCTCGCGGGCGAATTCGAGAAGCGTCGACGGTACGTCGTCACCGACAACGGTGTGAAGCGTGGCGCCGACCCCGACGGCCAACGCGCGCACCTTGCCCATTTCCGGGGCCGAGACTCCGGTAAGTCCGTCACCGCGTACGACGTGGACCACCATCAGTTCGGCACTCGATTTCGACGCGATACGGGATGCGCGTCGTACCAGCGTTTCCGACTCCGGTCCCCCGGTCACGGCAACGACGACACGCTCGCGCGCCTCCCAGGTATCGGTGATCTTGTTCTCGGCCCGGTACTTCGCCAGGGCGGCGTCCACCTGATCGGCCACCCACAGCAGAGCCAGTTCGCGTAGCGCCGTGAGGTTTCCGCGTCTGAAGTAGTTACCCAATGCCGCATCGACACGCTCCGGCGAATACACGTTGCCGTGAGAAAGTCTGCGGCGCAGCGCCTCCGGAGTGATGTCGACCAGCTCGACCTGCGCCGCACTACGCACTATCGCGTCCGGAACCGTCTCCTGCTGAACCACGCCGGTGATGTGCGCGACAACGTCGTTGAGGCTTTCGAGGTGTTGCACGTTGACCGTGGACAGGACGTCGATCCCGGCTTCGAGCAGTTCCTGCACGTCCTGCCAGCGCTTGTGATTCTCACTCCCCGGCGTGTTGGTGTGTGCCAACTCGTCCACGAGGACAAGGGCCGGCCGCCGAGCCAACACGGCCTCGACGTCCAGTTCCGGCATCCGTGTTCCGCGATAGTCCACCAGCTTCGGCGGAATGATCTCGAGGTCACCGATCTGCGCCGCCGTGCGGGCGCGGCCGTGTGTCTCCACAACGGCCGCGACCACGTCACAGCCACGATCTCGACGTCGATGAGCCTCACCGAGCATCGCGAAGGTCTTTCCGACGCCGGGGGCAGCGCCGAGGTAGATACGCAATTCACCGCGTTTGCGTGCCCTACCGAAAGATTGACCGACCTTCTCCGAAGAACTCACGTGACAATCATCCACCAGTCGTCGGCGCAGCACACGTAGGTGCCGTCAATCCGAGTGCCAGGTTCAATTCCAGGACGTTGACTCGCTCGGCTCCGAGAAATCCGAGTTGCCGACCGTCGGTGTGCTCAGCCACCAAGTCCCGCACCTGGTCTTCCGAGATGCCGTTGTTCGCCGCCACCCTCGCGACCTGCAGCTCGGCGTACGCCGGACTGATGTGGGGATCGATACCCGAGCCCGAACCGGTGACTGCGTCGACGGGAACCGATGCCGGGTCGACGCCCTCACGTGCCGCGATGGCCGCCCGGCGCTCGATGATGAATCCGGCCAGAATCTCGCTGCTCGGCCCCTGGTTGGACGGCAGTGCCGCAGCGGGATCACCGGTGGCAAAAGGATCCTCGTCCGAAACGGATCCGACAACGCGGTTGTGGAAGAACGGGTCCTGCTGCCCTTCGGCAACCTGCGGATCAACACCCACCCAGGCACTGCCGACCACGCAACCGGCGGCATCAGTGACCGGTGAGCCTTCGGCAGATCCGGAGCTGATCCGGCTGACCCCCCACACCGCGGCGGGATAGATCACACCGAGAACGACCGTGAGTGCAAGTAATACGAGCAAACCCGCCCACACCTGTTTGGCAAAACCGATAGTGAAACGCATGTCAGGTCACCCAATTCCAGGAATCAAACGCACGACGAGATCGATCAACCAGATACCGACGAACGGTGTGATCACACCGCCGAGACCGTAGACGAGCAGGTTACGTCCGAGCAACTGCGATGCTGTCGACGGTCGGTATCGAACACCCTTGAGTGCCAACGGAATCAATCCGATGATCACCAAGGCGTTGAAGATCACGGCCGAGACGATCGCCGATTCGGGGGTGGCGAGCCGCATGATGTTCAACGCGTCCAGCTGCGGGTAGATGCCGCTGAACAATGCCGGCAGGATTGCGAAGTACTTCGCCAGGTCGTTCGCCAACGAGAATGTGGTCAAGGCGCCGCGGGTGATCAGCAATTGCTTGCCGATTTCCACTACCTCGATCAACTTGGTGGGATCGGAATCGAGATCGACCATGTTCCCGGCCTCTTTGGCTGCCGAGGTTCCCGTGTTCATCGCGACCCCGACATCCGCCTGGGCAAGGGCGGGCGCATCATTGGTCCCGTCACCGGTCATCGCGACGAGACGTCCGCCTTCCTGCTCCTTCCGGATCAGGGCCAGTTTGTCTTCCGGGGTGGCCTCCGCCATGAAGTCGTCGACGCCCGCCTCATCGGCAATCGCCTTCGCGGTCAACGGATTGTCGCCGGTGATCATGATCGTGCGAATACCCATCGCCCGGAGTTCGGCGAACCTGTCAGCCATTCCCGGCTTGACGACGTCGGACAACGCGATCACGCCGAGGATCGAGGTGCTCTCACCGTGCTTGACGGCAACTACCAGTGGTGTTCCGCCGGCTTCGGCGATGTCGTTCACGGTATCGGTCACCGCGGTCTCTGCATGTCCACCGCCACTGACGACCCAGTTCATCACCGCATCTGCTGCACCCTTTCGGATTTGGCGTCCGGAGTGGTCGAGTCCGCTCATCCGCGTTTGTGCCGTGAAGGGAACG
Source organism: Rhodococcus sp. UFZ-B548 (assembly GCF_903819475.1). Classification (NCBI taxonomy): domain Bacteria; kingdom Bacillati; phylum Actinomycetota; class Actinomycetes; order Mycobacteriales; family Nocardiaceae; genus Rhodococcus; species Rhodococcus sp. UFZ-B548. The sequence continues at coordinate 46,424 of NZ_CAIJDS010000028.1, read as the reverse complement.
AACTCGGCGCGTTCCTCGTCGAGCGTCGGTTCGGCCGCGAGAGAGAACTCTGCTGCGCACAACTCGACGATGCTCCGTCCCTCGGGAGTTCCGTCAGCCAGGCTCGACAAGCGCGCTGCCGCAGCAAGATCGTCGGCGGATACGCCGGGTGCCGGGTGGAGCGCGGTCGCCCGGCGGTTGCCGAAGGTGATGGTTCCGGTCTTGTCCATCAACAGGGTGTCGATGTCGCCCGCAGCTTCCACGGCACGCCCCGACATCGCGAGAACGTTGCGCTGGACGAGGCGGTCCATGCCCGCGATACCGATTGCCGAGAGCAGCGCTCCGATGGTCGTCGGGATCAGGCAGACGAGGAGTGCGATCAGCTTGATCGGATCCTGCTCGTGCCCCGCGTACAAGCCCATCGGGCCGATGGCTACGACGGCGAGGAGGAAGATGACCGTCAACGACGCGAGCAGGATGTTGAGCGCAATCTCGTTGGGTGTCTTCTGACGCGAGGCGCCTTCGACGAGCGCGATCATCCGGTCCACGAACGAACTGCCCGGTGCTGCGGTGATTTCCACGACGATCCGGTCGGAGAGAACCGTCGTACCACCGGTGACGGCGCAGCGGTCGCCACCGGATTCACGGACTACCGGGGCGGATTCACCGGTGATCGCCGATTCGTCCACGGAGGCAATACCTTCGACCACGTCGCCGTCGCCGGGGATGACCTCGCCGGCAACCACGATCACCCGGTCGCCGACCACCAGTTCGGTGCCGGAAACCGATTCGATCGCACCGCTCACCGTGATCCGATGCGCTGTGGTGTCCTGCTTGACCTTGCGCAGGCTGGCCGCCTGAGCCTTGCCTCGCCCTTCGGCCACGGATTCGGCGAGGTTCGCGAAGATCACCGTGAACCAGAGCCACAGGGTGATCACCCATGAGAACACCGAGGGATCGGCGATCGCCATGACGGTGGTGATGACGGAGCCGACGAACACCACGAACATGACCGGGTTACGCGCCAAGTGGCGTGGGTCGAGTTTGCGTACGGCCCCCGGCAACGCGGTGATCATCTGCCGCGGGTTGAATACGCCTGCGTGTACTTGACGGGACTGCCCTGGATCAACCTTGTCGGCAGCGTCTTGCGCTACCACGGGTTTCTCACTGATACGCACGGTCATTGAAGAGCCTCCGCTAGCGGGCCCAGCGCGAGGGCCGGGAAGAATGTAAGTGCAGCAACAAGAACGACGGTGCCGGTCAACAGGCCGGTGAACATCGGGCCGGATGTGGGGAGGGTGCCCGCCGTCGGCGCCACCTTCTTCTGAGAGGCCAGCGCACCGGCCAGAGCGAGAACGAAGATGATGGGCAGGAATCGGCCCAGAAGCATGCAGATTCCGAGAGACGACTGGAACCAGTCGCTGGTGACGGTCAGACCGCCGAACGCGCTGCCGTTGTTGTTCGAGGCGGAAGCGAAAGCGTAGAGCACCTCGCTGAACCCGTGGATCGATCCCGGCGTGCCCGGATCTCCCCCGTTGCCTTGATAACCGGTGGTCGAACCGAGGATCACGGTGATGGCGGTACCGATCAGGACCAGTGCGGGCATGACCAGGATCGACAGCGCCGCAAGGGTTATCTCGCGTCGACCCAACTTCTTGCCGAGGTATTCGGGCGTGCGACCGACCAACAGTCCGCCGACGAACACTGCGATCAGCGCCAGCACGAGAATCCCGTAGAGGCCGGTTCCAACCCCGCCCGGCGCGATTTCGCCGAGCAACATGTTGAGCAGGACCGCGCCGCCGCCGAGGGGCGACATGCTGTCGTGGGCCGAGTTCACCGCGCCCGTCGACGTTCCCGTGGTCGCCACCGCAAACAATGCCGATCCGGGGATTCCGAAGCGAACTTCCTTGCCCTCCATCATCGAACCAGCTGCTGTGGCGGCAACACCGCGTGCGCCGGATTCGGCAGCGAGCGTCACCGCGAGCAGTCCGCTCCACAGGATTCCCATCACTGCGAGCAGGGTGAGGCCTTGCCTACGATCACCGACGAGAGTTCCGAATGTTCGTGTGAGGCAGACCGGAATCAACAGGATCGCCAGAATCTCGACGATATTGCTCAGCGGGGTGGGGTTCTCGAACGGGTGCGCCGAGTTGGCAGCCAAGATCCCGCCGCCGTTGGTGCCGAGTTCCTTGATCGCTTCCTGGGACGCGACGGGAGCTAGTGCATTGGTCACCGCATTGCCGTCGAGGCCGGTGGAGGCGAAACCGCTGTGGAACGACTGGATCACTCCCTGGCTCAACAGGATCAGGGCGATCACGAAGGAGAACGGGAGGAGGATGCGCAGAGAACCACGCGTCAGATCGACCCAGAAGTTGCCGATCTCGCCGCCCCGGGCAACCCGAATGAAGCCACGAACCAATGCGATGGCCACCGCCATCCCGACTGCGGCAGAGACGAAGTTCTGCACCGCCAGGCCGACGGGCTGAACGAAGTTGCTCATCGTCGTTTCCGGTGTGTACGACTGCCAGTTCGTGTTCGCCACAAAGGAAATCGCAGTGTTGAAGGCAACGGCAGGGCTGACGCCGGACAGTCCGTCACTCAGCGGTAGTACACCCTGAATCCGTTGGAGAAAGTACAAGAACAATGCGCTCGCCAACGAGAATCCGAGAACGCTTGCGGCGTAGCCGTACCACGTCTGCTCGGCCCGCGAGTCGATCCGGCCGACGCGGTAGATCACACTCTCGACCCGCAGATCTCGCGTCGACGTGTAAACGCGTGCCATGTAGTCGCCCACCGGAACGTAGGCAATTGCCAGAACGGCGAGGACAAAAGCGATCTGCAGGCCGGCTGCAAGAGCGGGCGACATCAGAACCTCTCAGGATCTACGAGTGCAACGAGCAGATAAATGACCAATGCCGCGGCGACGGCGATCAGAACCACGCTGACCACACCGGCAACCGTCATTTGGGAGCGCTCGCCTGTAGGGCGCGCAGCACCAGCGCGCACACGAGAAAACCACCGAGAATCAGAGCAACGTAGGCCAGATCGGCCATGAGCTTCCCTCTTCGAAATCTTTTGCCGTGCTGCTGTGCATCGCAGCCATGACGCTCGGTCGCCCTCGACCGGATGCGCTCTCTCAGCTTCGACCTCCAGAGAGGCCGATTCCGTGTCTCTGACGATCCACTTACGCACTGACCTGGCGTCTTGACGCGATCTTGACGCGGAACCCAAGTTCGCTAATACTGAAACAAGTTACTGTTCGTTCGAACGAACAGTTTTGCGAAGGGAACCTGATGACTTCTCGAACCGACCACGATCTCGCCCCCGGCCTTGTCGACCCGGTTGCGAGTCTGGCTTCGGGTGCTACCTCGTCCGTCGCGGCCACGGAGGCAACGCTGAGCCGGATCGAGGCCACTCAGCCTCACCTCAATGCGTTCAAGATCGTGCGGCGCGAGAAGGCACTCGAAGAAGCTGCCGAGGCCGACAGGCGTCTCGCACTCGGCGAGCGCCTACCTCTTCTCGGCGTGCCGATCGCAGTGAAGGACGACGTCGACATCACCGGCGAACCCACCGCCTTCGGTTGCCCTGGCGATTTCCCGGCCAAGACCGAGGACTCGGAGATGGTTCGACGCCTCCGCGACGCCGGCGCAGTGATCGTGGGCAAGACCAACAGCCCGGAACTGGGCCAGTGGCCGCTCACGAGCGGTTCAGCCTTCGGTTACACGCGCAATCCGTGGTCGCGTCACCACACTCCAGGCGGATCGTCGGGCGGCACCGCCGCGGCCGTCGCTGCCGGATTGGTCAGCGCCGGAATCGGTTCCGACGGAGCCGGTTCCATCCGAATCCCCGCGGCCTGGACCAACCTCGTCGGAATCAAGCCGCAGCGCGGGCGCATCTCCACCTGGCCCGACGCCGAAGCCTTCTACGGCCTGACGGTCAACGGCCCGCTCGCTCGCACCGTCGCCGACGCGGCACTGCTGCTCGACGTCGCTGCCGGCAACCACGACGGCGATCTCCACAAGCCGACACCGGTCACCGTCAGCGACGCGGTGGGGCGCGACCCCGGAAAGCTGAAAATCGCTCTTTCCCTTCGTAATCCGTTCACCGCCACTCCTGTGAAGCTGGACCCGGAAGTGCGCCTGGCCGTGCATTCGATCGCCGACACGCTGCGGGAACTCGGACACCACGTCGTCGTCGACGATCCCGCATACGGCCTGATCTTCGGCCTGAACTTTCTGCCCCGCTCACTCGTCGGGGTCCACGACTGGCTCGGACGCGTTCCCGACCCGACACTGGTCGATGCCCGAACACGCGGAAATGCACAGAACGGCAAGCTACTTCGTGGTGCGCCACTGCGCGCGGCCCGCGCGGCCGAACCGCGGATGCGAAAGCGGATCGGAGCGATCTTCGACACCTACGACGTCGTCCTGGCACCCACGACGGCAACTCCACCGATCATGGCGACCGCGATCGACGGCATCGGTGGCTGGGACACCGACAAGGTCATGACCGGCGCCTGCCCGTACGCGTGGCCGTGGAACGTCCTCGGCTGGCCCTTGGTCAACGTGCCGGCCGGATTCAGCAAGGCAGGCCTGCCCATCGGTGCGCAGTTGATGGGCAACGAGAACACCGAACCTCTGTTGGTCTCCCTCGCTTCACAATTGGAATCGGTCCTGCGTTGGGATCAGGTCCGACCCGAGCCGTGGTGGTGACCCGATGAGTAACCGGGACGTTCGCGAGCGAATACTCGACGCCGTTCTGCACGTCGTCGGTACCGACGGCATCCCGGGTGTGAGCAACCGGCGCATCGCCGCGCAGGCCGGCGTCTCACTCGGATCGATCACGTATCACTTCGCGAGCCAGTCGGACATGCTTCGCGCTGCTCTGTCTCGATTCGTGACAGACGAGACGACGCGCCTGCGCGCCTTGGCCGAGGAGTACCGCGACAAAGGTCTCAGCGTCGAGGATGCCGCGGCAATAGCTGAGAAGGTGACGCGAGATCTTTCGTTCTCGGCCGAGCGAATCGCTCCGTTCGAGATGTACATCGCCGCCGGCCGCGACCACGAACTCCATGAAGTGGCGGTCGAATGCTTTGCCGCCTACGACGATTTGACCGTCACGATTCTGACGGCACTCGGCGTACCGGATCCCGAATCGATTGCATCGACGCTCGTTGCCGTCATCACTGGACTCCAACTCCGACGCCTGGCCACCGGCGTCGACGAGCAGGACATCGGCGCGGCGATCCTCAGGGTCCTACGGCCCCTGTGAGTGGTTAGGCAGTCCCTGGACTCCCTAACCGCTCACGGGGCCGGAGGCCCTAGAAGCCCAGCCGGCCGAGCTGCTTCGGGTCGCGCTGCCAGTCCTTGGCGACCTTGACGTGCAACTCCAGGAAGATCCGCACACCGAGCAGCTTCTCGATCTGCAGGCGCGCACTGGTACCGACTTCCCGCAGACGCGCTCCGCCCTTACCGATGACGATGCCCTTCTGGCTGGGCCGCTCGACGTAGAGCAACGCGTGGACGTCCAGCATCTCGCCCTGCTTCTCCGTGCGTCCTTCGCGCGGGATGACCTCCTCGATCACCACGGCCAAGGAGTGCGGCAATTCCTCACCGAGACCCTCGAGCGCAGCCTCACGGATTAGTTCGGCCATGAGCACCTCTTCGGGCTCGTCCGTCAATTCGCCGTCCGGGTAGAAGGCCGGGCCCTCGTCCATCAGACCGGCGAGGACGTCGACCAGGATCTCGACCTGTTCGCCCGACTTCGCGGACACCGGAACGACCTCGGATTCGGGGCCGAGCACGGTGGACAGCGCAAGCAACTGCTTTCCGACGGCGTCGCGGCTGACCTTGTCGATCTTGGTGACGATGCCGACCAGCTTGGTCTTGGGCGCCATTAGACGGATCTGCTGCACGATCCAGCGGTCTCCGGGCCCGATGGCCTCGTCGGCCGGGATGCACAGGCAGATGACGTCGACCTCGGAGTACGTGTCACGAACCAGGTCGTTGAGGCGCTGCCCGAGCAATGTGCGCGGCTTGTGCAGTCCAGGGGTGTCCACCAGGATCAGCTGCGCATGCTCGCGGTGAACGATGCCACGAATCGTATGGCGCGTCGTCTGCGGGCGCGAGGACGTGATCGCGATCTTGCTGCCGACCAACGCATTGGTCAGCGTGGACTTACCCGTATTGGGTCGACCCACGAAACACACGAAGCCTGACCGGAATTCGTTCTTGCTCATAACTGCTCCTCGCTGAACACTCGCTCAGTCATCGGTGTCTTCTGTCTCTTCGTCTTCGGACCGCGGGATACGCTGCACGAACACCGTGCTGATGCGTACCCGGCCTCGGCCCGTGTTGGTTCCCTCACCGCGCAGGATCAAACCGTCGTATTCCACCTCGGAACCAGGAAGCGGAACTCGGCCGAGCACGTATCCGATCAGCCCGCCGACGGTCTCCACCTCGTCGAGTTCGAGTTCGAGATCGAACAATTCGCCGAGGTCTTCGATGGGAAGCCTCGCGGATACGCGGAACATTCCGTCGCCGAGATCCTCGATGGGCGGCGTCTCGTCCTCGTCGTACTCGTCGGCGATCTCACCGACGATCTCTTCGATGACGTCCTCGATCGTGACCAGCCCGGCGATTCCGCCGTACTCGTCGACGAGGATCGCCATGTGATTGCGGTCGCGCTGCATCTCGGCCAGCAAGCTGTCGAGTGGCTTCGAGTCGGGAACGAAGACCGCCGGCCGCATGACGTCGCAGACGTTGACGTTCCGGCCGCCGTCGGGCAGGTGGTAGGTCTGCTTGACCAGATCCTTGAGGTAGACGACACCGAGCACGTCGTCGACGTTCTCCCCGATGACCGGCAAGCGCGAGTGACCACTGCGCACGGCCAACGACGTCGCCTGTCCGGCATTCTTGTCATTTTCGATCCACACCATGTCGGTGCGAGGCACCATCACCTCGCGTGCCGACGTGTCTCCGAGTTCGAAGACGGACTGGATCATTCGGCGTTCTTCGTCGGCGACGACACCGCGTTCCTGCGCCATGTCCACGAGTTCACGCAACTCGATTTCCGAAGCGAACGGACCGTTGCGGAAGCCCTTACCCGGAGTCAAGGCGTTACCCACGAGGATCAGGACGCGACTGATCGGCCCGAGCAGAACACCGATCCACAGCAGTGGCAACGACGCGGCCATCGCGATGGAGTACGCATGTTGGCGCCCAAGCGTTCTCGGTCCGACACCGATGACCACGTACGAGACGAGAACCATGATCACCGCGGTGACGGTCAGCGCCCAGCCCAACGAGAGGATGTCGATCAGACCGCCAACTAGTACGACGGTGGCCGTGATCTCGCACAAAATGCGAAGCAGGACCATCAGATTCACGTACCGCGGACGATCGGTCAGAATGCGCTGCACGCGCGCGGCGCCGGCTCGCTCTTCCTTTGCCATCTCGTCGATGCGCGCCGACGAAATGGTGTTGAGCGCCGAGTCGACGGCCGCGAAGACACCACCGACCGGGACAAGAGCAATCGCCAGAACAAAGAGCGCTATGGCGCTACTCACTACAGAACCCCCGGATAACTGTTATCGGTCCACTCCGTCGACGAAACCGGTCTTACCGAGCAGCTTCTGATCGCGTTCGGCCAGTGCTGCTTCGCGGTCGATACGGCGAAGGTCTTCGTACCACTCTTCGAGGAGGCTGTTCTGCAAGCCGAACATCTCCTTCTCCTCTTCCGGCTCCGCATGGTCGTAGCCGAGGAGGTGCAACACACCGTGGACGGTCAGGAGGGCAAGTTCGTGAGCCAGTGAATGCCCGGCCTTGTCAGCCTGATCCGCGGCAAAAGACGGACACAACACGATGTCACCGAGCATCGACGGTCCCGGCTCCGGGGAATCAGGACGGCCACCCGGCTCGAGTTCGTCCATCGGGAATGACATGACGTCGGTCGGGCCCGGCAGGTCCATCCAGCGAACGTGCAGATCCGCCATCGTCGCGGAGTCGACGAGAACCATCGACAGCTCGGCCGCCGGATGGACATCCATCCGAGCGATCACGAAACGGGCAACGCTGATCAACTCCGGTTCGGAGATGTCCATGCCCGATTCGTTCGAGACCTCGATGCTCATGTGCGACGCTCTTTCCTGGGAAAAGTAGGGGTTGATGCGTCGATCAGCCTACCGTCGCGGTGAATGAGCATGTGCAGCGCGGCGCTGCGCCCGGTTTCCGACCGCTAACTCGCCGGACCGATCCGATTCGTGACGCTCGTAAGCGTCGACGATGTGGGAGACCAGCCGATGACGTACGACGTCACTGCTGTCGAGGGTGGCGAAATGAATATCGTCGATCCCGGTGAGGATTTCGGATGCCGCACGCAGACCCGAACGGGCCCCACCAGGTAGATCGACCTGGGTCACGTCTCCGGTGACCACGATCTTGGAACCGAACCCGAGACGGGTCAGGAACATCTTCATCTGCTCGGCCGTGGTGTTCTGCGCTTCGTCCAAGATGATGAAGGCATCGTTGAGCGTCCGGCCGCGCATGTAAGCGAGCGGAGCGACCTCGATGACTCCGGCCTGCATCAACTTCGGAATCGCCTCGGGATCCATCATGTCGTGCAATGCGTCGTGCAGCGGGCGCAGATACGGATCGATCTTCTCGTGCAGCGTGCCGGGCAGAAAGCCCAGTCGCTCGCCTGCCTCGACTGCCGGCCTGGTCAGGATGATCCGAGAGACCTGCTTGGCCTGCAACGCCTGAACGGCCTTGGCCATGGCGAGGTAGGTCTTGCCGGTGCCGGCCGGGCCGACTCCGAACACGATGGTGTTCTCGTCGATGGCGTCGACGTAGCGTTTCTGGTTGAGGGTCTTGGGCCGAATCGTCTTGCCCCGACGCGAAAGAATGTCGAGGGAGAGCACCTCGGCCGGAGACTCGCCGACCTCGTTGGTGAGCATGCCGATGGTTCGTCGAACAGCATCCGGTGCGATGGGTTGCCCCCGACCGGCCAGCGACGCCAATTCACTGAACACACGTTCTGCCAGCGCAACGTCTGCAGCCGTCCCCGACAATGAGACAGTTCCGCCACGTACGTGAATGTCGGCACGAAGCTCACGTTCGATCGCGGTGAGATTCTCGTCCGTCGCCCCCAGGATTTGGCGCACGGTCTCCGGCGCCAGATCCATACTCGAACGGACGGTGCGCTCTGCGGGCAGAGCGCGATCGGTGATGGTGGTTACACGGTTCCCGTCGAGTTCACTGTGTTCACTCACGTGGTGAATATGGCCTGCTTTCTGGTCCGATCAGCCCACTCGACTCGTGAGCCTCGATACTTCGAAGTCTAGCGCCAGAGTCGGACACGGCCCACTTGTTAATCGTCCCGGCCTAATCCTCGCGGCGACCGGACGGCAGCGATTCTCGGATCCATTCCGACGCTTCGGCGACGATCTCGGCGCTTCTGTCCGGACTGATACCCGCGATGACCAGGCATACGGCGGCAAAGGATTCGCCAGAGTCGGTGATGAGCCCACTGTTGGCCTGATCGAACAAAGTGATCGTGATCGCCTCGGTCATCGCTACCAGAGTCTCAGCCGGCAGGTATGTCGAGAAGGTGCCGTCACGCTGACCTCGCTCGACGACGCTGATACTCACGGCGCGCGCGGGCTCCATCAAATCGAGAATCCGCTGCTCCCCCAACTCTTTGCGAGCAAAACTGAGCAACATCCGGAATCGATCACCGACCGGCCATGACAGCAATGCCAGTACGGCAGTCGCCAGATCGGGGCGCTCGGGCGGCTCACCGGCTTGGCTCAGCGCAGCAACGAGATCGGTCGACGCCTCGTCCACGATGCCGTTGATCAGCGCCTCACGGCTGTCGAAATGCGCGTACACGGTTCGCCTGACCACACCGGCAGCCTTTGCGACGTCGTCCATACTCGCATCCGGATCAGCAGCGAACGCCGTGATCGCCGCCTCGATGATGCGATTGCGATTCGCCGCGGCCTGACTACGACGCTGCCTTCCGCCCGATTCGGCAGTTCCCGAAACGACTGTGCCCGAATGCGTCAACGCGCGTTCCACCTCTTTCGACTGCCCAACTGTGATCTAGGTCAATCATAGTTGCACATCGGTGTGCAAGTTATTAACTTACACATCAGTGTGCAAATAGATCGAGGAGTCTCTTCGATCATCAGGAACGGAGTCGCGTCATGACGACACTCATGAGCAAACCTGTCTCGGAGATGGACCAGCCGTACTCACGGCGATGGGCCGCGCTCGGGGTGTTGTGCCTGAGTCTGCTGATCGTCGTGATGGCGAATACCGCGCTGATCGTCGCGGCGCCGGACATGACCAGAGACCTCGGGCTCACCAGCACGCAACTGCAATGGGTCATCGACGGCTACACAGTCCCCTACGCCGCGCTGATGTTGCTGTTCGGCGTGATCGGTGACAAGTACAGTCGCCGCGGAGCGCTTCTGGCCGGACTCGCCGTGTTCGCCGGCGGCGCCGTCTTCGGCAGTATCGCGGACACCACCAACGCCGTCATCGCGGCACGAATGATCATGGGCGTCGGCGCCGCGATCATCATGCCCGCGACGCTTTCGCTTCTGGTCGCGACCTTTCCCAAGGCGGAGCGATCACGCGCCATCGCGGCGTGGGCGGCGACGTCGGGTCTGGCGATTGCCCTCGGCCCGCTGTTGGCCGGATGGATTCTCGACAGCCATTCCTGGAGCGTCACTTTCCTGATCAACGTCCCGATCGCCGCAGTCGCTGCCGTCGCCGCCGTAATCCTGGTGCCGCCGAGCAAGGCCGAGCACCTGGGCCGGATCGACTGGATCGGCGGAGCACTCTCGGTGGTCACCATCGGCTCGCTCGTGTACTCGATCATCAACGGATTCCACTTCGGGTGGACCGGCGGACCCATCGGCGCCGCCGTGCTCGCTGCGATCGGCCTCGTCTCGTTCGTCGTCTGGGAACTGGGTCACCCGCAGCCACTGCTCGACGTCCGCAAACTCGGCCAGCGCATGGTCGGCGGCGCGACACTCGCCGTACTTCTGCTCTTCCTGGCCGCCTTCGGTGCCATCTACTTCATCTCACAGCAGTTCCAGTTCATCCTCGGCTACGGCGCACTCGAAACCGGTGTTCGTCTGCTGCCCTTGGCAATTGCCGTTTCGATCGGCGCCGTGGTCAGTGGCCGGATCACTCCGCTGATCGGCGTCCGGGCATCCATCGTCGGCGGCATGGTCGTCGCCGCAGTCGGTGTTCTGATTCTCACGCAGGTAGACGGCGATTCGGGCTACTGGATGTTCGCTGTCCCACTGATCCTGCTCGGCTTGGGCATCGGCTTGAGTGAACCGCCGGCCACCGACGCCATCATGGACAACTTCTCCGAGGACGATCTCGGCGCTGCTGGTGGCCTCAACGACACCGCCATCGAACTCGGCGGCTCTCTGGGAATCGCGATCCTGGGCTCGATCCTCGCTGCGAGCTACAAGGATTCGATCGCAGGATTCATCAGCGGTATGCAGGTTCCGCAGTTGACGGGTGAGCTGGCGCAACAGGCCGCGTACGCAATGGAGGTGTCGGGAGAATCCGTCGGCGGCGCTTCGTTGGTCGCCGAAGAGATGGCAGGCAACCCCTTGGCTGCAGCTCAGGCAGGGCCGTTGCTCGACGCCGCCGGCAGTGCCTACGCCGACGCGATTTCGGCGGCCAGTTGGGCGGGCGGTCTTGCACTGTTCGTGGGGGCAGTTGTCGTGGCGTTCATCCTGCCGGGCAAGAAGGCCCCTGTGCAAGAAGACCCCGTGTCAGTCTGACGTGCTCGGAGCCAGCGGGTCTTCGGCGAGAACCAACTCGCGGGAGACCCGCCAGGACTCGGTCGAGGGTGAGAGAAATGCGTCGTGCCCTTCGCCCTCGATCACACGCAGTGCCACGGGATCACCAGCCGCTTCGGCAGCCTTCGCATACCAGGAGCTCACCTTGGCCGGCACCTGCAGATCCTCCGCACCCGTGACGCACACAACGGGAACGCCGATCGGCAGTCGATGCTGTGGCGACGCATTGCGATACAGATCCGGGTCCGCTTCGAACGGAACGCCGAACAGATCCTCGATGAAACTGATCCGTCGTCCGCGCTCGCCTGCCGACGCCAGATCGAGTGCGGCGGCCTGCGCGATGACCCGTTCAGGCCGGGTGAACGTGTCCTTCTCTCCCGCCAGCCACACTGCAAGATGTCCGCCGGCCGAATGCCCGAGCAGGCGAATCTGATTCAGATCGAATTCGGCCGAGGACTTCGCGGCAACCAGTGCGGGGATTTCGTCGTACGCCGTTTTCACGTCGGCGGACATTTCCGGCCAACCACCGCCCGCCCCGAGGCGGCGGTATTCGATGTTCCACACTGCGACGCCGTGCCGCGCGAGTTCGACGGCAAATGCGGTGCCCAGATTCAATCCGTACTGCCCGCTCCAGAAGCCGCCGTGGATCTGCATGACGATCGGGATCGGGCCGTCAACCGCCTCGTCGGGAACGTAGAGATGCCCGAACTGTTGCTCGTGTCGGCCGTACGGAATCTTGAATCGAGGCACCGAGGAAATCTATCTCAGGCGAGGGCGCTGCCTGCGGCCCAGTCTGCCCACGAGAGGGTCCAGTCGCCGTTCTGCCACACCTCCAGCGGAGCCCCGCCGGTGTTCTTGATCTCGACGACATCTCCTGGCTGCGAGAAATCGAAGAACCATTTGGCATTGGCCGCACTGAGATTGAGGCAACCGTGCGAGGTGTCGGTGTTTCCCTGCGCCCAGACGGTGCTCTCCAACTCGTGAAGATAGATACCGTCCGTGCTGATGCGGGTGGCCCAGTTGATGGATTCCTTGTAGCCCAGGCGCGAGTTGATCGGCAGACCGTAGGTCGACGAATCCATGATGACGGGATTGGCCTTGTCCATCACGGTGTACGTGCCGGGCTGGGTCCAGAACGAGAGCGTCGTGCCGCCGATCGTTTCGGTGCCGCCCATTCCCATCGAGGTCGGCATTTCCTTGATCACCTGACCGTTTTCGTAGACGGTCACCATCTTGGTGTTGTCGTCGGCGACCGAGACGTGGGAGTCGCCGATCTTGAAGGACACGGTGTCGTCCTGTTGGCCGTACAGTCCGTTGCCCAACTGCTTGCCGTAGATGTTCGCGTTCACCGAGACCGTCGTGCCTGGTGCGTAGTAATTCTGCGGACGCCAGTGAACGTTCTGACCGTCGACCCAGTACCACGATCCTTGTACGGGCGGATTGGTGGTGACCACCAGAGACTTCTCGGCCGCGGCTTTGTCACCGATCAACTCGTCGAAATGAACGGCGACGACAGTACCGACGCCGTACGTGCCACCGTCCGAAATCGAGGCGCCACCGGTGGTGTTGATGTACGCGCGAGTCTGATTACTCGGCGCGACGGTGGTCAGCGTCGTGTTCTTGGTCGTGGCAACACCATTCGCGTCGACGGCATCGACGACAAGCTTGTAGGTCTTGCCGTATCCGAGTGGTTCGCTCGGCTTCCAGGACGTCTTGTCAGGCGTCGTGATACCGGCGACTTCCTTACCTTCGGGATTGGTCAGCGCGACGGTCGTCAGTGTTCCCTTCGCGACCTGGACCTCGATGGGATCGAGGGGGCTCACGGGGGTTCCGCCGTCGGCGGGAGTGACGGTGACGAGCGCCTCGCTGGTCGGTGTGGTGGTGACGGCATTACCGGAAGAGCCAGGATTGTCTCCGGTGGAGACGGTGCACCCCGCAACCAGCATCATCACCGCCGCGGCACACACCGCTCCGGCAATTCGCATATGCGCACGTGACAACATCTGGCCTCCTGAAATCCCCGAACCAACTCACGCCGAAGGCGACCCCCGACGTCCTTACGATAGTGCGCAAATCTGACACTTCGCTGAGCGCCGGATCCGATTCAGCTCGGGATCACACCAACGTCAGTGCAGTCACAACAAGATCAGTGCAGTCACAACAAGATCAGTGCAGTGGCCGTGGTCCCCAGCGATCGGTCAGCACTCCGATCGCGCCGAGAGCAACAGCCCCGGCGGTCGACGTGCGCAGGACCGTCGGCCCGAGAAGCACCGGAGTGGCCCCGGCCTCCGACAACGCACTGATCTCCGAATCGTCGAGCCCACCTTCGGGACCGACAACGAGAAATACCTCGTCCGCGCTCGCCAACGGCAAGCCGGCCAACGGCGTCGTCGCCGATTCGTGAAGCACCGCAACCACAGCGCCGCGGGCAACGGCGTCGCGAACCAACGCGATCACCGCCGCCGTCTTGTGCAGATCCGAAATCTCCGGGACGAACGCGCGTCTGGACTGCTTCGCCGCAGACACTGCGGCACTTCGCCAGCGTGCGACGCCCTTGGCGAGCTTCGGGCCTTCCCATTTGGCGACACAACGCAGGGACTGCCACGGAATCACGGCGTCGATACCAGCCTCGGTGGCCAGTTCGACGGCCAACTCGGAGCGCTCGGCCTTGGGCAGTGCCTGAATCAGGGTCACCAACGGCTTGGGCTGCTCGAGAACCTGAACGTCGCTGACCAACAGTTCGAGGCGATCCTTGCCGACGCTCGTCACCTCGGCGTCGGCTACCCGGCCACGGCCGTCGGCCAACACCAAACGCTCGCCGACACCGATCCGGCGGACAGTGGCCGCGTGGCGGCCCTCCTGCCCGTCCAGAACTGCGATTTCACCGACGCCGGGAACCGGGTCGAGAAAGAAGACCGTTGCGGCCACCGTCAGCGGCCGCTGAATGCTTCGCGAAGACGCGAGAACAGACCACCGCTGTTCTGCGACGTCGTCGAAACGACCTCGGCCTCGTCACGATCGCGGAGCAGCTTGAATTCCTTGAGCAGCTTGGACTGCTTGTGATCGAGGCGGCTCGGGATGACCACCTCGAGGTGAGCGTGGACGTCGCCGCGCACTCCCGACCGCAGTTTCGGCATACCGTGACCGCGAAGAACAGCAACGTGCCCGGGCTGGGTGCCTGGCTCGATGGTGATTTCCTTGGGGCCGTCGATGATGGTGTCGACGGTGACGTTGGTACCCAGTGCTGCGTCGACCATGGGAACACGGATGGTGCAGTGCAGGTCTTCACCGTCCCGAACGAAGACGTCGTGCTGCTGCTCGACGATCTCGACGTAGAGGTCGCCGGGGTGTCCGCCGCCTGGGCCGACTTCACCCTGCGCAGTCAAACGGATGCGCATGCCACCGGCAACGCCCGCCGGAACCTTCACCGTGATGTCGCGCTTGGCCCGAACTCGGCCGTCGCCGCCACACTTGTGGCAGGGATCCGGGATGGTCTCACCGGCACCGCGGCACGTCGGGCAGGGACGCGAGGTCATGACCTGACCGAGGAACGAGCGCTGGATGGACTGAACTTCGCCGGCACCGTTGCAGGTCTCACAGCGGACAGGCTTGGAGTCGCCGTTGGTTCCGGCTCCGGTGCAGCTGTCGCACAGAATGGCCGTCTCGACGGTCACGTGCTTGCTGACGCCCGTCGCACATTCTGCGAGGGTCAGTTTGGTGCGAAGCAACGAGTCGGCTCCGGGCTGAACGCGACCGCGCGGCCCACGACCTGCGCCGCCACCGCCGCCGAAGAAGGCTTCGAAGACGTCGCCGAGGCCACCGCCACCGAATCCGCCGCCGAAGCCACCACCTCCGCCGCCACCGGACTCGAGCGGGTCTCCGCCGAGATCGACGATGCGACGCTTCTCCGGGTCGGTCAGGACCTCGTAGGCCGTCGAGATCTCCTTGAACTTGGCCTGCGCCGCCTCGTCAGGGTTGACGTCCGGGTGCAGTTCGCGTGCCAGCTTGCGGTAAGCGCGCTTGAGCTCCTGGTCTGTCGCGTTCTTGCCGACGCCGAGCAATCCGTAGTAATCCCGTGCCACGTTGAGTCTCTCGTCCTTCTCTTACTTCTAGGTTTTCCTCAGTCCTCGCGAGGAGGTGTGCCGACCAAATGTCGACGTCCGTCATCGCTCGGAGAGAACTTCGCCGATGTATCTGGCAACGGCGGCAACCGATGCAATTGTTCCCGGATAGTCCATCCGTGTGGGTCCGAGCACACCGACACCACCGAAAACGGTACCGGCCGCGCCGTAGCCAGTCGAAATCACGGAGGTTCCGCGCATCTGTTCGACCTGCGTCTCTTCACCGATCTGAACGGTGACCGTCCCGGAATTCTGCGTCGCAGCGAGCAGTTTGAGGACCACTACCTGCTCTTCCAGTGCTTCGAGCACTGCGCGCAGCGAACCGGGGAAGCCGGCCAGACCGGAGAAATCGGCGGCGTTGCGCGTGAGGTTGGAGGTTCCGCCCAGAACGAGGCGATCTTCCGGATGTTCAACCAGGGTCTCGACCAGAACCGTTGCCGACCGGATCACGGCGTCGCGCAGGTCGGCCGGAGACTCGTCGGCCAGTTCCGCCACGGCAATCGACGCGGCGGCCAGGCGCTTACCTTCCAGGGCCCCGCCGAGAAGCGCGCGCAACCGGGAAAGGTCTTCGTCTTCGAGGACGTCCCCGAGCTCGACGATTCGCTGATCGACTCGCCCGGAATCGGTGATGAGAACGAGAAGCAGGCGCGCCGGCGTCAATGCGACCACCTCGAGGTGGCGAACCGACGACGCGGACAGCGACGGATATTGGACAACCGCGACCTGACGGGTCAGTTGCGCGAGCAGTCGCACACCGCGGCGCAGAACGTCGTCGAGGTCGACACCCGACTCCAAGAACTCGAGGATCGCTCGTCGCTCGGGTCCGGACATGGGCTTGACGTCGGCGATGCGATCGACGAATTCGCGGTATCCCTTGTCGGTGGGGACGCGGCCGGAACTGGTGTGCGGTTGGGCGATGTAGCCCTCGGCCTCGAGGAATGCCATGTCGTTGCGCACAGTGGCGCTCGACACTCCGAGGTTGTGACGCTCGACCAGGGCCTTGGATCCCACCGGGTCCTGGGTGGAGACGTAATCGGCCACGATTGCACGTAAGACCTCGAAACGCCTGTCGTCGGTACTCGACATCGTTGCCACCTCCGTTTCCTGAACAGAACGAACACCGACATTTACACATCGGTTCCCACTGGCAGTCTAATCGCCCGAGCGCCAGAGACGGCTGTTGCCCTTACTGTGGAGTGAGATCGGCGAAGGGTCGATCGCACAACCATGGACAAGGCGGCACATGATCTTCAAAGGCGTGATGGACGGCAAACCGTATCCCGATCACGGACTGTCTCTACGCGACTGGTCGAAGTTCCCTCCACGTCAGGTTCGACTCGACGAGATCGTGACCACCACGAAGGTCCTCGAACTCGATCGCCTGCTGTCGGAGGACTCGACCTTCTACGGCGATCTGTTCCCTCACGCAGTGCAGTGGCGCGGCACTCTTTACCTCGAGGACGGCCTGCACCGAGCGGTTCGTTCGGCCCTGCGAAACCGCGTCGTGCTGCACGCGCGTGTCTTCGACTTCGACGCGATGCCCGGTGTCATCGAGGGCGTCCGCTGACGCTCACGCGACTCAGGCGCCGAGACTCAACCGACGAACGCGAGCAGTGCGGGATTCGGCTGCCCCGGCCAGGTTCCGGTGAGCGTCGCCGAGCCTGACACTCGATCTGCGTCGATCACTCTCACCACGGTCAATTCCAGTTCTCCCGCGCTGATGATCGTGTCGGTGCCGACTGTCGAGCAGGTCACCGATTCGACGTCCGGTACGGAAGCGCCGGCCGTACCGCTGCCTACTACGTGAGCCGTCACCGGGATGTGATCGGCGGAGTCCGCGAAAACCAGATCGACTCCGGCCCCACCGGTCAGAATCGCGGTCGCCACCGCGCTCACGTAGACCGGATCGCAGCAAGCGTCGTACACCCACCGCTCGCCCAGTACCGAATGATCCATGGTTGCGATCAGCGCAGTCTCCGCCCCGTCCAGCGGAGCACCACGATAAGTGAGCGGGACCTGAAGAATTCGACCGTCGGCAGAGCGGAGCAGATGCGTCTCGACTCCGACCTCGCCGTCCGGGTCGTCGAAACGATAGGCGTCGACGCGTTCGAGCGTCGAACAGTCGACCGACCCGATCCATGGCTGCTTGGGCACCCACGCTCGGAGCAGGTCGTTCTTGGACGGATTCAGCTGCGCACGATGAATGATGGCCACCACGGCCACATTACGCGGCGAAGGATGGTGCCGCGTCAGGTCAGGATCGTGCGAATCACCGCATCAGCGAGCAGGCGACCACGGTCGGTGAGAACCACGTGATCGTTCTCGATCACGGCCAACCCGTCGACTACCACCTGTTCGGCCGAAAGGCGTTCGGATGCAGACAGTTCCGACAACGGAAGTCCCGTGCGCAACCGCGCGGTCAACATGACGCGCTCCATGTGTTCGTCCTCGGTGGTCAGTTCTTCGCTGCCGCCGACGGGAAGTTCACCGAGGGCCAA
Organism: Rhodococcus sp. UFZ-B548; assembly: GCF_903819475.1. Taxonomy (NCBI): domain Bacteria; kingdom Bacillati; phylum Actinomycetota; class Actinomycetes; order Mycobacteriales; family Nocardiaceae; genus Rhodococcus; species Rhodococcus sp. UFZ-B548. Next base: position 27,999 of record NZ_CAIJDS010000028.1, on the reverse strand, counting down.
CTGTTCCGCGTACCGTGCCGGGTGCTTGACGTTCCACCACCGCACTCCGCCGACGTGACTGTGCGCGCCCGGTCCGGCGCCCCACCAGTCACCGCCGTCCCAGTAGCCGAGGTTGTGACGGCAGCGGGTGTCACCGGAGTCCGCGGTTTCCGCCTTTGCCCAGTTGGAGACCTCGTACCAGTGCAAGCCGGCTTCGGACAGGCGTGAATCGATTCGTTCGTATCGTGAGGCCAGCACGTCGTCGTCCGGCGCGGGCAGCTCGCCGCGCCTGACCTTGCGAGCCATGGCGGTGCCGTCCTCGACGATCAACGCGTAGGCCGAGACGTGGTCGACATCGGCGGAGAGAACCGCGTCGAGTGAGGCGTCCAGATCTTGGTCTCGCTCCCCTGGCGTTCCATAGATCAAATCCAAGTTCACGTGCGAAAAACCAGCTGCGCGAGCCTCTTTCGCGGCAGCGACGGCGCGGCCGGGAGTGTGGGTGCGGTCGAGGATCTTCAGGACGTGCTGAGCCGCGGACTGCATGCCGAGGGAAATGCGGGTGAATCCCGCACTGCGGAGAGCGTCGAAGAATTCCGGCGACGTCGATTCGGGGTTCGATTCCGTGGTCACTTCGGCGCCGGACGCCAAGCCGAAGCTGCTGCGAACCGCCGACAGCACGTCGGACAGCCCGTCGCCACCGAGCAGCGACGGCGTTCCACCGCCCACGAACACCGTCTCTGCCGCCGGGGCGCCCGTCATCTCGGCCGCGAGATCGAGTTCGCGTCGCAGACCCTCCAGCCACGACTGCGGCGACGCCGAGGTTCCGAGCTCACCGGCCGTGTAGGTGTTGAAATCGCAGTACCCACACCTGGTGGCACAGAACGGGACGTGGATGTAGATCCCGAACGGCCGTTTCCCGACACCCTCGAGCGATCGCGCGGGCAAGGCGAAGGGGGTCGCCTCGCTCTGTCGAGTGGGAGTCGTGCTGGTGGCATTCACGCCTCCAGTGTCCCAGCATCCGGAACGCACACCTATTCAGCCTGCGATGCAGGTCGGCGCGTGGCCTGAACTCGATATTTCCCCCGTTTTTCGTGGAAATATGCGGCCGAGTCGGAATTATCGAGTTGACGTGGCACAATGGTCCGCATGACCGGACTCGGAGTGCGACTTGTGGCGCGTCGCCATGTCGACTTCAAGCGTGTGTGCAGCTCGTCGTGTCTGCACCTGTGTAGCTGTTGATCTTTCACTGATCTTCCAGCCTTTCCCGCTCATCTCCATCTGCTTCACCGAAACAAATCTCTGCAGAGACACGTCGTTTCAGAGATACAGCTTCTCCAGCTGTTCGTTTTCGTGAGCACACCTGCCGGCCGCGAGCTTTCCGAGACCGAGGACAGCCCCCTCGATTTCCGACACGGACCGGTGCGTCCCGATCAGACACCGCCACAGTTCGTCGATAGTGCGTGCCGCGTGCCGATCAACCGCCCAGATCCAGGAGTTCATCGATGACGTCGACCACCGACGCCGCCACACCCGCCGATTCGGCAGCACCTGCCGAAGCCCGGCCCGCACGCGCTGCACGTCCCGCCAAGCGTCGCGCCGAAGGTCAGTGGGCCCTCGGTTACCGCGAGCCGCTCAACGCCAACGAGCAGGCCAAGAAGGACGACAACCCGCTCAACGTTCGGGCCCGCATCGAGAACATCTACTCCAAGCAGGGCTTCGACAGCATCGACAAGGGCGACCTTCGCGGCCGCTTCCGCTGGTGGGGTCTCTACACCCAGCGCGAAGAAGGCTACGACGGCACCTTCACCGGTGACGAGAACATCGACCTGCTCGAGGCCAAATACTTCATGATGCGCGTGCGTTGCGACGCCGGCGCTCTCAACGTCGAGCAGCTGCGCACCATCGCCGGCATCTCGAAGGAATTCGGCCGGAACACCGCCGACCTGTCCGACCGCGAAAACGTCCAGTTCCACTGGATCGAGGTCGAGAACGTTCCGGAGATCTGGAAGCGCCTCGAAGCCGTCGGACTCAAGACCACCGAAGCGTGCGGTGACTGCCCCCGCGTCGTCCTCGGTTCTCCCCTGGCCGGCGAATCGCTCGACGAGGTCCTCGATCCCACCCCGGCGATCGACGAGATCGTGCGCCGCTACATCGGCGACCCCAAGTACTCCAACCTGCCGCGCAAGTTCAAGACCGCCATCTCCGGTCAGCAGGACGTCGTTCACGAGATCAACGACATCGCCTTCATCGGCGTGAACCACCCCGAGCACGGCCCGGGCCTCGACCTCTGGGTCGGCGGCGGACTGTCCACCAACCCGATGCTGGCGCAGCGCGTCGGCGCCTGGATTCCGCTCGACGAGGTCCCCGATGTCTGGGAGGGTGTCGTCTCGATCTTCCGTGACTACGGCTACCGCCGTCTGCGCGCGAAGGCAAGGCTCAAGTTCCTCATCAAGGACTGGGGCATCGAAAAGTTCCGCGAGGTTCTCGAGACGGAGTACCTCGAGCGCCCGCTCATCGACGGCCCCGCGCCGGAGAAGCCCAAGCGCCCGATCGACCACGTCGGCATCCAGAAGACCCGCAACGGCCACAACGCAGTCGGCTTCGCTCCGATCGCCGGCCGCGTCTCGGGAGACATCCTGGCTCAGGTCGCCGACGCCGCGGAGAAAGCCGGCAGCGACCGGATCCGCTTCACGCCGTACCAGAAGCTGATCATCCTCGACGTCGCCGACGAGACCCTCGAGCCGCTCATCGCCGATCTCGACGCGCTGGGCCTTCCCGCCCGACCGTCGCACTGGCGCAAGAACCTGATGGCCTGCTCCGGCATCGAGTTCTGCAAGCTCTCGTTCGCCGAGACACGCAAGCGTTCGCAGGTGCTCGTGCCCGAACTCGAACAGCGTCTCGCCGACATCAACAGCCAGCTCGACGTGCCGATCACCATCAACATCAACGGTTGCCCCAATTCCTGCGCTCGCTCGCAGATCGCCGACATCGGCTTCAAGGGCCAGCTCGTCGACGACGGTGAGGGGAATCAAGTCGAGGGTTTCCAGGTTCACCTGGGAGGCAGCCTCGGATTCGACAGCGCCTTCGGACGCAAGCTGCGCCAGCACAAGGTCACCAGCGTCGAGATGGGTGACTACATCGACCGCGTCGTACGTCAGTTCGTCAAGAACCGCAACGAAGGTGAACGGTTCGCCGAATGGGCAGTGCGCGCAGACGAAGGAGATTTGCGATGACAGTGGACATTTCGCGAGCAACCGCCGACGAGCTTCGGTCCATCGCCGAGCGCGGTGCCGTAGAACTCGACGGAGCCAGCGCACAGGAACTGTTGCAGTGGACCGAGGACACGTTCGGTGACGGGGCGAGCGCAGCGACGGGGGATCGTAACGGTTACATTGTTGCGTCGAACATGCAGGATGGTGTGTTGGTTCACCTTGCCGCACAGGTGCATCCGGGCGTCGACGTACTCTTCCTCGACACCGGCTACCACTTCCCCGAGACCATCGGCACACGTGACGCGGTCGAGCAGGTCTACGGCGTCAACGTCATCAATGCACGCGCGCTGGCAAGCGTCGCCGAGCAGGATGTCGCCGAGGGCAAGGATCTGTTCGCCCGTGATCCCAACCGCTGCTGCGCATTGCGCAAGGTCGCACCCCTCAAGCAGACACTGTCCGGCTACAGCGCGTGGGTGACCGGCATCCGCCGCGTCGAAGCGCCCACCCGCGCCAACGCTCCCCTGATCTCCTTCGACGAGGCCTTCGGCCTCGTGAAGATCAACCCGATCGCTCCGTGGTCGGACGAGGAGATGCAGAACTACATCGACACCAATTCCATCCTCGTCAATCCTCTTGTCGACGAGGGCTATCCGTCCATCGGCTGCGCACCCTGCACCAGCAAGCCAGCCCCCGGCAGCGATCCGCGTAGCGGTCGTTGGGCCGGTGCCTCCAAGACAGAATGCGGGTTGCACGCATCATGACAGTTGACTTGACACTTTCACGTCCTCAGCTCGACGGCACACAGTTCGATACTCTCGACGCCCTCGAGTCCGAAGCGATCCACATCTTCCGAGAGGTAGCCGGCGAGTTCGAACGCCCGGTCATTCTCTTCTCGGGAGGTAAGGACTCCACCGTGCTGCTGCATCTGGCGATCAAGGCCTTCTGGCCTGCGCCGCTGCCGTTCACCCTGCTGCACGTCGACACCGGCCACAACCTGCAGGAAGTTCTCGACTTCCGCGATCACGTCGTCGCCAAGTACAACCTGCGCCTGCACGTGGCCAGCGTCGAGGAGTACATCGCGGACGGTCGCCTCACCGAGCGCCCCGACGGTATCCGCAACCCGCTGCAGACCGTTCCGTTGCTGGACGCGATCTCCGAGAACCGCTTCGACGCCGTCTTCGGTGGCGCTCGCCGCGACGAGGAGCGCGCCCGCGCCAAGGAGCGGATCTTCTCGCTGCGCAACGCTTTCGGCCAGTGGGATCCCAAGAAGCAGCGCCCGGAACTGTGGAACCTCTACAACGGTCGCCACTCCCCCGGCGAGCAGGTGCGCGTCTTCCCACTCAGCAACTTCACCGAGCTGGACATCTGGCGTTACATCGCCCGCGACAACGTCGAACTCGCCAGCATCTACTACGCCCACCAGCGTCCGGTGTACCAGCGCGACGGCATGTGGATGACCCCCGGAGTCTGGGGTGGTCCGGCTGACGGCGAAGAGCTGCAGACCCTTTCGGTGCGTTACCGCACCGTCGGCGACGGTTCGACCACCGGTGCTGTTCTCTCCGATGCGGCTGACAACGAAGCGATTCTCGCCGAGGTTGCGGCATCACGTTTGACCGAGCGCGGCGCGACCCGTGGCGACGACCGAGTTTCCGAAGCGGCCATGGAAGACCGCAAGCGAGAGGGCTACTTCTGATGAGCGATCTGCTCAGACTGGCAACTGCCGGCAGCGTCGACGACGGAAAGTCCACCCTCGTGGGCCGTCTGTTGTACGACACGAAATCCGTTCTCGCCGACCAGATCGACGCCGTTACCCGTGCGTCGGTGGACCGCGGTCTCGACACCCCTGACCTGTCGCTCCTGGTGGACGGACTGCGCGCCGAGCGTGAGCAGGGCATCACCATCGACGTGGCGTACCGCTACTTCGCGACCCCCAAGCGCACCTTCGTGCTTGCCGATACACCGGGCCACGTGCAGTACACCCGCAACACGGTCTCCGGAGCGTCGACGGCTCAGCTCGTGATCCTGCTGGTCGATGCTCGCAAGGGCGTCATCGCGCAGACTCGTAGGCACGCAGCGGTTCTCGCGTTGCTCGGTGTCCCGAAGCTCGTTCTCGCCGTGAACAAGATCGACCTCGTCGAGAACCCCGAAGAGGTCTTCACCTCGATCTCCGCCGAGTTCAACGAACTCACCAGCTCACTGGGCTGGGCAAGCGAAGACGTCGTCGAGATCCCGGTATCGGCACTGCACGGTGACAACGTCGCCATCCGCTCCGACAAGACCCCGTACTACACCGGCCCCACGCTGATCGAGCACCTCGAGTCGATTCCGGTCGACGCCGAGCCGCATCGCGTCGGCCTGCGTTTCCCGGTGCAGTACGTGATCCGTCCGCGTACCGCCGAGTTCCTCGACTACCGCGGATACGCCGGCCAGGTTGCCGCCGGTTCCGTCGTACCCGGCGACGAAGTGGTGATCCTGCCCTCGGGTACGCGCACCACCGTCACTCGTATCGACACGGCCGACGGTGAACTCGACGTCGCCCACGCGGGGCGCAGCGTCACGCTGATCCTGGCCGACGACGTCGACGTCTCTCGCGGCGACACCATCGCCTCGCCGTCTGACGCACCCGAGCCGATCGGCGAATTCGACGCCACTGTCTGCTGGTTGGCCGAGAAGTCGCTGCGCCCCGGCGCACGTCTGCTGCTCAAGCACGGCACGCGCACGACGCAGGCCATCGTCGGCAGCTTGGTGGAGCGCTTCAACGAGCAGGATCTCACCACGGATCAGGGCCCGGATACTCTCGAGCTCAACGAGATCGGCAAGATCTCGATCCGCGTGGCCGAGCCGATCGTGGCCGACGACTACGCAGTGAACCGCCACACCGGCAGCTTCCTGTTGATCGATCCCGCTGGTGGAAACACTCTCGCAGCCGGCCTGGTCGGCGACGTCATTTCCGCTGTCGAATTGGGCGAGCGCGTTTAAGTCGATGGTTCCGCTCATTGCTGTTGCGCACGGCAGCCGTGATCCCCGTTCTGCTCGGGTGATCGCGGCTGCCGTGGCGGCTCTTCGTGAGGCCCGGCCAGACCTCGATGTCCGGCTGGCGTTTCTCGATCTCAATGCACCGTCCATCGATCAGGTCCTGGACGGAGTTGCACACGACGGCCACACTCACGCCGTTGTTGTTCCGATGCTGCTGGGCAACGCCTTCCACGCTCGGGTAGATCTGCCCGGGCTCTTGGCCGCTGCCGCGACACGCCACCCCCAACTGACCGTGTTCCAAGCAGACGTACTAGGTCTCGATGCTCGGCTTATCGAGGCAGTGCGCGAGCGAATCCTCGAAGCGGGCGCCCGGCCGGACGATCCGTCGGTCGGTGTCGCTCTTGCGGCAGTCGGCTCGTCCGACGCGCGTGCCAACGCCGCGACCGCAGAACTGGCGTCCACTCTCCTGAGCGGAACCAACTGGTCGGGCGTTCGAATCTGTTTCGCGACATCCGCGGAACCAACAGTTGCCCAGGCGATCTCCGCTCTCGAGCAGAACGGCGCCGAACGCGTTGTCGTCGCACCCTGGTTCTTGGCTCCCGGCCTACTGACCGACCGACTCAGCGCTGCAGCAGCAACGGTATGTCCGCGCGCGCGTTTCGCCGAAACGATCGGTGGGCACTCTCTACTGATCGAAACGATGATCGACCGTTACCGACAAGTCGCTGATGCACTACCCGACCGTCTGGTCCGCTCCGCCTGATCCGGTTTCACAGGCCGTTATCAGATTGTTACCGTAGTGTTGGATCTGTCCAGCCTGCGAAGGTTCATCCTTCGCCTGCGAAACAGATCTTTGGGTGCAATCCCCTCAGAGCGCCGCGAGAGGGAACACCATCACTCACAATCTTCGCCTCGGCACAGCCGGCACCGCCTGGGTCCTGTCGGTGCTCTACCTGCTTGTCGAGATCTTCACGGCCGGAGCCTGGAAGACGCCGTACAGCTTCGCGCGTGACTCCATCAGTTCGCTGGGCGTGACGACATGCAGCGTGGATTCGTGTTCGCCGATGCACGACGTCATGAACGCGGCCTTCATGATCCTCGGTGCGCTCACCATCCTCGGTGCAGCCTTGCTGCACAAGTACATTCCGGACGGTCGTGCGAAAAAGTGGATTCTCGGCCTTGCCGTCGTCGTTGCACTGAGCACCGCGGCTACCGGCCTCTTCCCGGCCAACGACGGGACCTTCGTTCACTGGACCGCAGTACTTCCCGGCTTCGTCGCCCGTCATGCCGTTCTCGTACTCATGGCAATTCAATTCTGGAAGCACAGCAAATGGATCGCAGTATGGTCGGGACTGTGCGCGGCCACCGGAATCGTCGGCGCCGTACTGCTTCTCGGACGAACACTCACTTTCGGCTTGGGTGAACGCTTGACGCTGTACCCGCTGCCGATGTGGATGGCAGTCACCGGCGTCGCAGCCCTGCTCGCGTTGATGCGCCGAACCGTGTTGAAGAACGTGGAATTGACACTGCCCGGTAACGGATTCATCACCGCTCTGTTGTCGTTGCGCCCGCGTCGAACTCGCGCAGCAGTGCCTACCGACGTTCTCGCACCGCGGGAGCTGACGAGTTTGTAGCGAACCCGGGGTGACCAGGGACACACTGGTAGGGAGGCGACGCGAGGAGACTTCCATGACCAGTGCATCTGTTCGACACGGAATCGTGGCCGGCATCGACGGCTCGGCAAGCGCGGTCAACGCCGCGAGGTGGGCAGCATCGGCTGCAAAGAGATTCGACGAACCATTGCGACTGACCCACGTTCTGCCGGGACAACCCGAGTCAGGTGGCGGTACCAACGTCACCGACGAAGAGATGTTCGACCACCACCTTCGCGTCGAGGGTGCAAAGTTACTCGACGAGGCCGAGGACGCCATTCGCGACGATCACACCGACGTCACCGTCGAACGCGGCCTCGTGACCGGCACTCCCGCAACCACACTCGTCGAACTTTCGAAATCCGCTCGCATCGTTGCACTCGGTCAGGCCGGTACCAGCGAAATGCAATCGGTGTTTCTCGGTTCCGACACCATTCGGGTGGTCAACCGGGCGCACTGTCCCGTGGCGGTGTTCCGCGGTACCGGCGAGCACGCGGTAGCCGACACCAGGCCCATCGTCGTCGGCGTCGACGGAAGCAAGCTCAGCGAACTCGCCGTCGCGCATGCTTTCGAGTTTGCCGCGTTCCTCGGCGCTCCCTTGGTTGCGGTTCACACCTGGAACGAGCACGCCTCGCTCGGCGGGTACTCCGAAGCCAGGCGCTTCGTCGACTGGGGACCGTACGAACAGCATGAGCACGCTCTGCTGTCCGAGTGCCTCGCCGGCTGGACGGAGAAGTACCCCGATGTCGACGTCACCCGGAGTGTCCAGCGCAGCGGACCGATGAAGGCACTGCTCGAGCATTCAGCGGAAGCGCAACTCGTAGTCGTCGGTAGCCACGGCCGCAGCCCGTTCATGGCGTCGATAGTCGGATCGACCAGTCAGAGCCTCATCCACCACGCCCAATGCCCGGTCCTCGTCTGCCGAGAGGGCTGAACTGGTCTCGCTGTTGCCCGGCCCCCACCTCTGAGCGAACGGCACTTTCGGCGCCATCAGGAGCCCGAAAGTGCCGTTCGCTCATACAGGCGTGGGGGTGAAACAGGTCAAACAGGGCAAGCGGGTCATACCTGGCCGACGACGCTCACCGTCACCGGCTCCTGCTCCGGCGTCACCACCGGAGTCTCCGGCAGATCCGGCACCCGGGTAGCCCGGGCGTAGACCGTCTCCCCCGCCTCGAGATGCAGAGCTGCACTGTCACCGCGGGTGACCTGAGCCGAGAACAACTCACCGGTTGCCTCGTTGCGCAGGTCGACTCGAACCTCGAAGCCGAGATACACGACGCGCTCGACGGTTGCGCGTGTGACGCCGAGGGACTCGGCCGTTCCGGACTCCTGAGCGAGAGCCATGCTCGGATCGCGGCCGAGACGGATGTCATGCGGACGGACCAACTGCCCGTTGAGCTTCGCGACGGATCCGAGGAAGGACATCACGAAGTCGTTGGACGGGCGGTCGTACAGGTCGGCAGGTTCACCGATCTGCTCGATCCGCCCCTTGTTCAGCACCGCGATGCGGTCGGCGACGTCGAGAGCCTCTTCCTGGTCGTGTGTGACCAGGACGGTGGTGACGTGCACCTCGTCATGCAGGCGACGCAACCACGTGCGCAGGTCGGCACGGACCTTCGCGTCGAGGGCGCCGAAGGGCTCGTCGAGCAGGAGCACCTGCGGATCCACCGCCAGAGCGCGCGCCAACGCCATGCGCTGACGTTGACCACCGGACAGCTGCGCGGGGTACCGATGCTGAAAGCCGTCGAGGCCGACGATCTCGAGAAGTTCGTTGACCTTCTTCTCGATCTCCGGCTTCGGGCGCTTGCGGATCTTGAGCCCGAAGGCCACGTTGTCTCGCACCGTCATGTGCTTGAACGCTGCGTAGTGCTGGAACACGAAACCGATGTCACGCTTCTGCGGCGAGACGCCGGTGACGTCCTTGCCTGCGATGGTGATGGTTCCCGAATCGAGCTCTTCGAGCCCTGCGATCGAACGCAGCAACGTCGACTTTCCCGAGCCACTTGGCCCGAGCAATGCCGTCAACGAACCCGAGGGAATGTTGACCGTCACGTCGTCGAGCGCCGCGAAATCACCGTAGTTCTTGCGGGCCCCGGTCACTGTGATCATGTGGTGCTCCTCTTACGGTCCAGCAGCGTCATCAGCAACAGGACAATGATGGCGATGCCCATCAGCAGCGTTGCCGCCGAATACGCACCAAAAGTGTTGTGGTCGTCGATGTATCGCGAATGCACCAGCAATGTCAGTGTCTGGGATACCCCCGGGAAGCCGGAAGAGACCATGATGACTGCGCCGAATTCACCGAGCGAACGCGCCACCGTCAACACGATTCCGTACGTCAAACCCCAGCGGATCGCGGGCAAGGTGATCCGCCAGAACGTCTGCCAACCAGAGGCACCGAGCGTCGCGGCTGCTTGTTCCTGCTCGTCGCCGATCTCGTGAAGTACGGGTTCGACTTCCCGGACGACGAAGGGCAGCGTCACGAAAATCGTCGCGATCACCATGCCTGGCAACCCGAAGATGACCTTGAACCCCAACGATTCGATGCCGCCGAACCAACCGTTGGCACCCCACAGAAGAATCAACGACACACCGACGACGACGGGCGAGACCGCGAAGGGCAGATCGACCACCGACTGCAGTACGCCCCGCCCCGGGAAACGCCCACGCACGAGTGCCAGCGCCGTGACGACACCGAACACGACGTTGATCGGAACCACGATCGCCACGATGATCAGCGAAAGATTCAGCGCGGAGATCGCTGCCGGCGTCGTGATCGATTCGAGGAACGGGCCGATTCCGTTCTCGAACGTTCGCGTCAGGATCACACCGATCGGCACGACCAACAACACGAACAGGTAGACGAGAGCGATGGTCCGCAGACCGATCTTCGATCCTCTGGACACGTTCATCGGGAACTCTCCTCACGTCGCTGTCCTCGCGAGGCGAAGATTCGCAGGACGAACAGCGTCACGAATGCGATGGCCAGCAACGCTACCGAGACGGCAGCGGCGTTGGTCGGACGATCGATTTCGATCTGCTGCTGAATGTACTGCGACGTCATCTGTGTCACGCGTGGGATGTTGCCGCCGATCAGAACGACCGAGCCGTATTCACCGATCGCTCGGGCGAATGCGAGCCCCGCGCCGGAGATGACGGCAGGCGCCAGCGTCGGAAGAACGACGGAACGAAAGATCGTCCAGTTGGAAGCCCCCAACGATGCAGCGGCTTCCTCGACTTCGCGGTCGACCTCCATCAGCACCGGCTGCACCGAGCGAACCACGAACGGCAAGGTCACGAAGGCCAATGCCACGATCAGTCCGGGTTGGGTTGCATTGAGGTGGATGTCGATCGGTGACTGCGGGCCGTAGAGAGACAGCAGCACGATCGACGCCACGATGGTCGGTAGTGCGAACGGCAGATCGATCATCGAGTTGACGATGCGCTTGCCCGGGAAGTCGTCCCGGACCAGCACCCACGCGATGATCGTGCCCATCACGACGTTGATCAATGCCACGATCACCGAGACCAACAACGTCACGCGCAACGACGCCAAGGCGACGGGTGCGGTGATGGCGTCCCAGAATCCGGAGATCCCCTCGTCGAACGCGGTGGCGGTCAACGCGGCGAGCGGAAGCAGAACGATCACGGAGAGCCACAGGGTGGCCACTCCGATTCCGAGCGGCCCCACACTCCCCGTGACCCGCGCGAGTTTTCGCCGACGAGCCACGGGGGTGGGGTCAATAGTGTCAGTCACGTCAGTCTTACTTGGTCGCGTTGTCGTAGATCACTGCGATCGAACCGGTGTCCTTGGTGAACAGAGCGCTGTCCACGGCCTTCCAGCCGCCGAGGTCTGCGATGGTCCACAGCTTGGTCGGCTCGGGGAACTTGTCGGTGAACTTGGCAGCGACGGCGGGATCAACGGGACGGAATCCTGCTTCGGCCCAGAGCGTCTGACCCTCGGTCGTGTACAGGTAGTCCTTGAACGCGGTCGCCTTGTCGAGGACCTTGCTGTTCGAGATCACGGCAACCGGGTTCTCGATCTTGAAGGTCGTGGGCGGGGTGACGTGCTCGACCGGGTCGCCGTTGCCTTCGATGAACAGTGCCTCGTTCTCGTAGCTGATCAGAACGTCACCGCTGCCCTGCAGGAAGGCTTCCGAAGCCTCGCGTCCCGACTTGGGCTGGATCTTGACGTGATCGTTGACCAAGGCGGTGACGTAGTCGAGACCCGCCTGCGGGTTCTTGCCACCGTCGCTCTTGGCGGCGTACGGCGCCAAGAGGTTCCACTTGGCCGAGCCGGAGCTGAACGGGTTCGGCGTGACGACCTCGAGGCCGGGCTGAAGCAGGTCGTCCCAGTCCTTGATGCCCTTCGGGTTCCCCGGACGCGTCACGATGGTGACTACCGATCCGAACGGAATTCCGTTGTAGGCGTCCTGGTTCCAGTTCTGATCTACCAGACCGGCATCGACCAGGCGGGTGATGTCGGGCTCGACGGAGAAGTTGACGAAGTCTGCCTCGGCGCCGTCCTTCACCTTGCGCGACTGGTCGCCCGAGGCGCCGTACGAAGGATTGAAGTTGACGTTCTTGCCCTCGTCTGTCGCCTGGAAGGCTGCGGTGAGCTTGTCGAAGCCGGGCTTCGGCACGGCGTAGGCGAACAGGTTGATCGTGCCGGCGCTACCGTCGCTGGCGGCGCTGTCACCACCCACGGTGTCGCTCGAGCCACCACTGCACGCTGTGAGTACCACGGCCCCCATGGTCGCGATAGCAGTGAGAAGTGTGCGGGAACGGCGTTTCATTGCAGATACCTTCCTGAAAGGACTGACAAACGAGGGTTGGTCAAACGACAAGTCCGAGACCTCTGGGGCTGATTCCATCGGGATGTTCAGACATGGAGAGCCGACGGGCAATGAGCCCTGAATCGGGGGCGCGAGTTACGCGCAGAGAAGTTCGAGTGGGGTGCGCAGCACCACCGGAGAGGTCGAACTCAGGAAATCAACAACAGGCGACGTCAGCGACGTCGAGCATGCCGACAGCAATCAACGCCAACTGATGGCGGATTACGGGAGCTGTTGCTTCGGACACGCGGTGGACTTTAGCAGAGCACCGGCGCCCGCTCTAATCGGGAGAACTAACGGGTGAGAAGCCACGCGACGATCACGAGGAGAATCAGGGCTATCAGGGCGAGAGTGACCCGTGAGCGGGGCATCAGCTTTCCTCTACTTCTCGAGAATTCCTACGCAACCAGCCGAAGAGCGGCAGAGCGAGAACGGCGGCCAACGCGCGATCCAGACCGATGGCCACCAGGCGGCACAGCGGAACGACGACGATCAGGACCAACGCGACCTGCGGGATGAACGGGAGCCCCGCCATCCACAGCTCGAAGCTGTCCCACCAATCCGCTATCCGATCCACGCCAACACCCTATCCTTCGGACGATACTGTCCCGACAGCGTGTGGATTGGACGTGTGTCGATTCTGGCCGGATGATGGCCGAATGAGTGCTGACGACGAAGTGGTGCAGACTATTCCTCCCGCCTCCACGGGTCACCATCGAAGCAACTTTCCCCCTATCGACGACTACGCGTTTCTTTCCGATTGCGAAACCTCGTGCCTGATTGCCCGTAACGGATCTGTCGAGTGGATGTGCGTTCCCCGCCCGGACTCCCCCAGCGTGTTCGGTGCCATCCTCGACCGCAGCGCAGGCCATTTCCGCATCGGCCCGTACGGCCAGAACGTCCCGGCCGCCCGACGCTATCTGCCGGGTGGACTCATTCTCGAGACCACCTGGCAGACCGAGACCGGCTGGCTCGTCGTACGCGACGCCCTGGTTCTCGGTCCTTGGCACAACGTCGACAAGCGATCGAACACCCACAAGCGCACACCCACAGACTGGGATGCCGAACACACCCTTCTCCGTACGGTCAAATGCGTCAGCGGCACCGTCGAACTCGAGATGAGCTGCGAGCCCGCGTTCGACTATCACCGCGGCACGGCGAATTGGGAGTACACCGGAAAGGTCTACGAGGAAGCAACGGCAACGTGTCGCTCCGCCAAGCCCGGAGACCACCCAACTCTGCGCTTGACCACTGACCTACGACTGGGTTTGGAAGGTCGTGAGGCACGGGCCCGGACGCGACTGGTCGAAGGCGACAACGTGTACGTCGCGCTCTCGTGGTCGGATCTTCCCGCGCCGCAGACGTTCGACGAGGCCGCCGACAAGATGTGGCAGACGTCCAAGTCGTGGCGCGAGTGGGTGACGATCGGCAAGTTCCCCGATCACCCGTGGCGCGGATACCTGCAGCGCAGTGCGCTCACACTCAAGGGCCTCACCTACGCCCCGACCGGAGCCCTGCTCGCGGCTTCGACAACGTCGCTACCGGAAACACCAGGCGGAGAACGTAACTGGGACTACCGCTACGCATGGGTTCGCGACTCTACTTTTGCACTGTGGGGCCTCTACACGCTCGGGTTGGACCGTGAGGCCAACGACTTCTTCAACTTCATCTACGACGTGTCGAGTTCGGATAACGGTCAGCCGCATCCCTTGCAGGTGATGTACGGCATCGGCGGCGAGCGCACACTCGAGGAATCCGAACTCAACCATCTCTCCGGATACGACGGTGCCCGTCCGGTGCGCATCGGCAACGGCGCATTCGATCAACAGCAGCACGACATCTGGGGCACCATGCTCGACTCGGTGTATCTCCACATCCGTACCCGCGAGCGTGTCCCCGAAGCGCTGTGGCCGCTACTCAAGAAGCAGGTCGAAGAAGCGATCAAGCACTGGCGCCAACCCGACCGTGGGATCTGGGAGGTGCGCGGTGAACCACAGCACTTCACGTCGTCGAAGATCATGTGCTGGGTCGCACTCGATCGCGGCGCCAAGCTGGCGGAGATGCAGGGCGAGAAGAGCTTTGCGCAGCAATGGACGGCCATCGCGGACGAGATCAAGGCCGACATCCTCGCGCACGGAGTCGACTCGCGTGGAGTTCTGACACAGCGGTACGGCCACGATTCACTCGACGCGTCGCTCTTGTTGGCACCACTGCTGCGCTTCCTGCCGGCCGACGATCCGCGCATCCGGGCGACGGTGCTGGCGATCGCCGACGAGCTCACCGAGGAGGGGCTGGTCCTGCGCTATCGCGTCGACACCACCGACGACGGATTGAGCGGCGAGGAGGGCACGTTCACCATCTGTTCCTTCTGGCTCGTCTCCGCCCTCGTCGAGATCGGCGAACTGGATCGGGCAAAGCATCTCTGCGAGCGCCTGCTCGGGTTCGCGAGCCCGCTCAAGCTGTACGCGGAGGAGATCGACGCCCACACCGGTCGTCATCTGGGTAACTTCCCGCAGGCGTTCACACACCTGGCGCTGATCAACGCCGTGGTCCACGTGATCCGCGCCGAGGAAGCTGCCGAAGCCGGAGCTTTCCAGCCCGCGCACAACGCGACCTAGACCCCCTGCTGTGCGCCTTTATTAACCGCCCGCGGTTAATAAAGGCGCACAGCAGTGCTAGCCGGCTACCGCTTCGAGCTGCGGCGTTATCGATTCGAGCGAGTACTTCAGCGACAGCGACGACGGAGTGTTCAACCCGGCGACAGTCGGATAGTCGACGATCGCCAGACCGCCACTCTTGACTGCGGGTAGGTCGGCGAACCCCGGCAGCTTCATCATGTCTTCCAGCGTTCCGCCGTTCGGCAGCAACACCACGACGTCGGCGCTCAGAGCGTCGACCCGTTCGGGGCTGAGCATCAGCCGGCCACCGGTAACGCCCGCCTCTTCGACGAGCTTGGGCGGCAACGACATTCCCAGGCTCGTGAACAATCCCGATGCGCCGTCCTTGGGATCGGCGACGATCACCAACTGCGACGTCGGGAAGACGTACTGCGACAGAAGCGCCGTCTTGCCCTTCAGGCCTGGCAGCCGCTGTGCGAGCGCATCGATCTGCCCGCTTGTCGCCTCGACGATCTCGTCGGCGCGCGACTCCTTGTCGAGAACTCGACCGAGAATCTCGACCTGGTCCTGCCACGGATCGACCTGGACGTCGGACAGACCGGCAATTGTCGGAGCGATCTTGCTCAACTGGTCGAAATCGTCTTGATCGGCGACGGAGAACCCGCCGAGAATCAGATCGGGATCCAATGCTGCAATTTCTTCTGCTTTGAGCGGGACACCGAACTGCTGGATCGCCGAGCGATCAAGTTCCTTCGCCGACGCGTCCACGCCGCTCTCCCACGGGAACAGGCCACGCTCGTCGCCCATCGGGCCGGCAGCCAGGTACCCCACCGGCTGGATTCCGAGTTCGAGCAGAGCGTCGAGCCACTGGGTGTCGGCCGCGACGATACGCGTCGGCGTCCCGGTGATCGTGGTGGCGCCGAACTTGTGATCGATCGTGGTGACCCGACCGTCCGCGATCTCGTCGGCGTCCGAGGACGAACATCCACTGATACCTACGACCAGTGCTCCCAAGAGAGCCACCGCCGAGAACTTCATCGCACGCACGAAAATACTCCTCCACTAGTTAGTAGAGGCTTACCTTCTCATATGGGACCCGGCTGTGTCCGACCTTGCTTTCAGGCGAAACGAGAGAGCAGACGCTCCGCATCCGCGCCGATGCGTCGAACCACATCGCCGGCCGGATGGGTTCCGTGCACGAGTCCGACAGCTTCTCCGGCATAGACGACTCCGCTGTGCGGATCCGACGGGTCGTACGCCTGTGCCAGCGTTTCCTCGTCGGCGTCGACTCCGTGCCACGCGGCAGTGAACTCGTTGGCCACCGCGCGGCCACCCCACCGCTGCGGCCACGGTTGACTGCGCGCTCGGTCGAATACCGAGGTGTAAATCGTGTCCGCACTTCCGGCTTCGACGACGCGGTCGCGGGCATAGTCCGGCCCGACCGTCTCCGGGCTGGCGAGCAGCGCCGTTCCGATCATCACGCCTTCGCCACCGGCTGCCAGGACGGCGGCCAAACCGCGTCCGGTTCCGATTCCGCCGGCTGCCAGCACCGGAAGTGATGTCGCTTCGAGGATCTCCTGCAGCAGCGGCAAGGTGCCGATTCGGCCCGTGTGGCCGCCTGCCTCACCGCCTTGCGCGATCACAGCGTCGACACCTGCGGCCTCGACAATGCGAAGGTCCGCGAGCGTATTGATCTGTGACACAACGGGAATGCCCGCATCGTGGATTCGTCCGACATACGCGGCGGGATCACCGAACGACAAGGTGATCATGGTCGGCTCGACGGCAATCGCAGCGTCGAGCATCAACTCGTTCTCGGGCAGCGACCACGTCATCAGGCCGACGCCGAATTTTCCGCCGATCGAGCGGGCCACTTCGGCTTCGGCCTCGATCCACTCCGGTGTGTTGTACCGGGCCGCACCGAGCAGACCCAACCCACCGGCCGCCGAAACAGCTCCGGCGAGCGCGCCGCCCGCGCGACCACCCATGGGCGCCCCGAGAACCGGGATTTCGATTCCGAACTCTCGGGACAACCAGGTGGTGACCATGCGCTCCTACTTCTTGGGCTTCTCGCCGACCGATTCCGACGTCAGGGCCGCCACGAATGCTTCCTGCGGCACCTCGACGCGACCGATGGTCTTCATGCGCTTCTTGCCTTCCTTCTGCTTCTCGAGCAGCTTGCGCTTACGGCTGATGTCGCCGCCGTAGCACTTGGCAAGAACGTCCTTGCGGATTGCGCGGATGTTCTCGCGCGAGATGATCTTCGCGCCGATCGCGGCCTGAATCGGAACCTCGAACTGCTGGCGAGGAATCAGCTCACGAAGCTTCGACGTCATGCGTCCGCCGTAAGCACCGGCGTTGGAGCGGTGCACGATCGACGAGAACGCGTCGACGGCCTCGCCCTGCAGAAGGATGTCGACCTTCACCAGGTCGGCCTGCTGCTCACCGGCCTCCTCGTAATCGAGGCTGGCGTATCCCTTGGTGCGGGACTTGAGGGCGTCGAAGAAGTCGAACATGATCTCGCCCATGGGCAGTTCGTAGCGCAGTTCGACGCGCGTCTCCGAGAGGTAGTCCATGCCGCCGAGCTCACCGCGACGGGACTGGCACAGCTCCATGATGGCGCCGACGTACTCGCTCGGGGCGATGACGGTGCACTTGGCGACAGGCTCGTAGACCTCGCGCACCTTGCCTTCCGGCCAGTACGACGGGTTGGTGACGATGACCTCGGCCCCGTCCTCCATCACGACGCGGTAGACGACGTTGGGCGCAGTGGAAATCAGTTCGAGGCCGAACTCACGTTCGAGGCGGTCGCGGGTGATCTCCATGTGCAGCAGGCCGAGGAAGCCGCAGCGGAAGCCGAATCCGAGGGCAACCGACGTCTCCGGCTCGTACGCCAGGGCCGCGTCGTTGAGACGGAGCTTGTCGAGAGCGTCGCGCAGCACCGGGTAGTCCGAGCCGTCCATCGGGTAGAGACCGGAATAGACCATCGGCTTCGGATCGCGATAGCCGACCAGCGGTTCGGTCGCGCCGTTGCGGGTTGTGGTGACGGTGTCACCGACGCGCGACTGGCGGACGTCCTTCACACCCGTGATGAGGTAGCCCACCTCGCCGACGCCCAGACCGATACTGGCCTTCGGCTCGGGCGAGATGATGCCGACCTCGAGCAGTTCGTGTGTGGTGCCCGTGGACATCATCGTGATCTTCTCGCGGGGACGGATCCGACCGTCGACCACACGCACGTAGGTGACCACGCCGCGGTACGCGTCGTAAACGGAGTCGAAGATCATCGCGCGGGCGGGGCCGTCTGCATCGCCGACGGGTGCAGGTACCTGCTTGATCACCTCGTCGAGCAGTTCCTTGACGCCCATGCCGGTCTTGCCCGAGACGCGCAGGACATCGCCTGGCTCGCAGCCGGTGATGTGCGCAATCTCTTCGGCATAGCGGTCGGGATCCGCGGCCGGGAGGTCGATCTTGTTGAGGACGGGAATGATCTTGAGATCCTTCTCCATCGCCAGGTACAGATTGGCCAGCGTCTGAGCTTCGATGCCCTGAGCTGCGTCGACCAGCAGAATTGCACCCTCACATGCTTCGAGCGCGCGGGAGACCTCGTACGTGAAGTCGACGTGGCCGGGTGTGTCGATGAGGTGGAGGACGAACTCTTCGCCGTCGACGGTCCAGGGCAGACGAACGTTCTGGGCCTTGATGGTGATGCCGCGTTCACGCTCGATGTCCATGCGGTCCAGGTACTGCGCACGCATCGCCCGCTCTTCGACCACGCCGGTGAGCTGAAGCATGCGATCTGCCAGCGTCGACTTACCGTGGTCGATGTGCGCGATGATGCAGAAGTTCCGGATCTGCGCAGGATCCGTGAACGTCTTGTCGGCGAAGCTGCTGATGGGAGACCCCTTAGTCGGACCGGCACCGGCCCGGATCCGGGCCACTGTCAACCCTCAGGATATCCAAGTCTCGGCGCCGCCGTACCAGGGGTTCCCACGGGTGGGTGATTATGCTCGAACGCTATGGCAAGCATGTGGAAGCAGATCGGCAGAACCCTCGGCGCCCTCGCGGTGGAGAAGGGCCCTGCGTTGCTGCGCCAGTTGCAGTCGTCCACGTCTCAGTCGTCTGCCTCGAAGCCGGGTCCGTCCGGCCGGCCGATCGCCGCGCGAACGTCTCCGACCGCACATCGCGCCCGCAAGGTTGAGTACTCCCCCGACCTCGACGGCAAGGCCGATCCGGGCGAGATCGTCTGGACCTGGGTTGCCTACGAAGAGGATCCGACCCAGGGCAAAGACCGTCCGGTGCTGGTTGTCGGCCGCGACGGCGACACGCTGCTCGGTTTGATGTTGTCTTCACAGAGCAAGCGCGAGGGTGAACGTGACTGGCTCGCAATCGGTTCGGGCCCGTGGGACGGCGAAGGTCGGCCGAGTTGGATCCGGCTCGACCGGGTGCTCGACGTTCCCGAGAGCGGGATCCGGCGCGAGGGCGCCGTCATGGATCACAAGAAGTTCGACGCGGTCGCGGCAAAACTTCGGGCCGACTTCAGCTGGAGCTGAAGCCGACCCGAACGATGGAAACAGTATCGATCAGCTGTCCAGACGGTTGAACCGTCCGAAGAGTGCTCGATAGATGAGTGCACCGAGCGCACCGCCGATCAGCGGGAACACGATGAACAACCACACCTGACCGAGTGCACCGTCCTGGAACGGCGCGACAGCGAGGCTTCGAGCGGGGTTGACGGAGGTGTTGTCGATCGGGATCGAGATCAGGTGAATGACGGCCAGGGTGAAGCCGATGGACACCCCGGCGAGCGGCACGTCGGAGATCTGGTCGGTCGACGCGAGAACGACGAATACCAACAGTGCGGTCAGGAGGATCTCGATGATCATGGCGGCACCGATGCCGTAACCGTCGGAAACCACCTGTCCGAGAAGATTCTTCTCGGCCGACGGACTGTGTGCGCCCCAACCGTTTGCGCCGAGTCCGTCTGCGGCCCGGTTGTACGCCGGGAGACTGTTGGCCACCGTGTAGATCACGACGCCGGCGACCAAGCCGCCGATCACTTGCGCGACAACGTAAATCGCCGCATTGACGGCCGAGATGCGCCCGATCACGAATTGGCCGAGAGTCACGGCTGGGTTGACGTGGCAACCGGAAATCGGTCCGATCGCATATACGAGGAACAGCAGGGTCAAGCCGAATGCGAAGGCAACTCCGAGATTGCCGACTTTCGCACCTGCGAAGACGGCAGTTCCGACCGCGGAGAACACGAGCACAAATGTCCCCACCGCTTCGGCCGCATACTTCTTCACATCCGAGATCGGTTCGATCTCAGTCAATTCCTGTGCAGTTGGAGACATATTCCCACCTTCTTCTCATCGAACGGTAGTAATGCTCACGCGCCTAGATTTGCCGGACTTTACGCAAGCCTGGTGATCTCCACAACAACTTCGAGATCTGTGGAGCGTCCACCGGAAAAGATTCCCTTCAAAGGCGGCACATCCGAATAGTCCCTTCCTATTCCGACCGAGACATGCTGTTCATTCACAGCTATCGCATTGGTCGGGTCATATCCCCACCACGCGCCGGTCCACGCTTCGATCCACGCGTGCGATTCCCCGACCACCGTGTCCCCGACTGCCGCATCACGTTTGGGGTGGAGATAGCCGGAAACATACCGACAGGGAATGCCCATCGTTCGAAGCAACACCAAGGTCAGATGCGCATAATCCTGGCAGACGCCTTTCCTGGCCGACCAGGCCTCGACCGCCGACGTATGCACTCCGGTCGTACCCGGAACATATGACATTTCACCGTAAACCCATTGCGACGCAGCCACTACTGCATCTTCAGGTGATTTATCTTTGCGCAATTCCTTGGCAATTGTCGCCAGCTTACGATCACGCGGAACATATCTCGTGAAACTCAGTTGCTCGTTGAATCGATCTTTAATCGCGTTTCCCGACAATTCATCCCAGTCGACGGTTTCCTCGGGCTGAACAAACGGTTCCGTCTCCACCACCGACAGTCCGGTCACTTCCAGCTCCGTATGCGGGGCGTGCAAGTCGAAGGCGGTCACCGCGGTGCCCCAGTAATCGGTGTACCGATAGGAACGCGTTGCCGGCTGGGTTTCGACGCGCGTGAGGATCACCGTCTGCCTGGTGTCGCCGCGGGGTGTCAATCGCGCTTCGTTGTACGACGACGTCACCGGGGCGTCGTACGCATATCCCGTGGTGTGCACGACCCTCATTCGCCAGCTCACAGCTCTCCCTCCACCGTCGACTCCGCATACGCGGCGCCGGCATCCGTCCACGCGACCCACGGCGCAGCGTGGAAGTACTGCAATGCAATCGCCTCACCCAGTTCGCGACAGGTCTCCTGCCAACCGAGCAACCGTCCTTGCAGATCTTCGAGCAACACGCCCTGCGGCAGAAACTCCAGTTCGCTGCGTGCGCGGCCGAGAAGCCGCGGCGCCTCCGCCCGGATTCCGACGCGACTGCCCGGCTGCGGGTCGAGTTCCTGCAGGCACTTCTCGGCCTGCCTGATCGAATGGAACACCGAGCGCGGAAAGAGTCTGTCCAACAAGATGAACTCGACGACGCGGTTGGCGTCGAGCGCTCCGCGATACGTACGCAGATACGTGTCATGTGCGCCTGCCGAGCGAAGAACACTGACCCACGCCGGCGACGACGGGCGGTCACCGGCGCGCGCCAGGAGCATCCGCACAATCATGTCGACACGTTCGATCGACCTGCCCAGCAGAAGGAACCGGTAACCGTCGTCGCGGCTGAGCGTGGAATCCGCCAGCCCCGCGAACATCGCTGCGCGTTCCTCCACATAGCGGAAGAACTCGTGTGGCCCCAGCCTGCGTGACGCGCGTTCACGCTCCGCCAGTCCGTTGTACGTGGTGTTCAGGCACTCCCACATCTCACTCGACGTGACCTCACGTGCTCCGCGAGCATTCTCACGGGCACTTGCCAGCGAGTCCACGATCGATCCAACCTGATTGCGGCTGAACGCAACCAGGTCGGTGAGCGAGCGTACGTCGAGCTTCTCCTCCGGCGCTTCGATGCCGAGGACACGCAGGAGCAGACGCGACGTGCGGTCCGGGTCGACGGTTGCGTCGTCGAGCAGTTGGTGGACGGCGACGTCGAGGATCCGAGCGGTGTCGTCGGCGCGCTCGACGTAGCGGCCGATCCAGTAGAGGGACTCTGCGTTGCGAGCAAGCATCGGTCACCACGCTCCGTTCGCTGATAGTTCTTGGTAGCTGGGCACTTCTGAGGTGTTCACTGTTGTTGCTGCTGCTGTTGAGAGGTGCTCAGTTCGGGTCCCTGCACCGGCTCCGCGGATTCAGGGGGCTCGGACACCAGTTCCTCACCGGACAGCTCTGGGTCCTCGTCCGAGCTGCGGCTGGCGAGCACCCATGTGTCCTTGCTTCCGCCGCCCTGGCTCGAGTTGACCACCAGCGAGCCTTCCGGAAGTGCCACCCGGGTCAGGCCGCCGGGCAACACCCACACGTCCTCACCGTCGTTGACGGCAAAGGGTCGCAAGTCCACGTGGCGCGGCGAGAGAACGTCGTCGATCTTGGTCGGCACCGTGGACAACTGCACGAGAGGCTGCGCGATCCACCCGCGCGGGTCTGCCTTGATCTTGCGGGTGATCGCGGCCAGTTCCTTGGGACTCGCGTCCGGTCCGAAGACGATTCCGTAGCCGCCGGACCCTTCCACCGGCTTGATGACGAGTTCGGCGACGCGGTCGAGGACTTGCTCGCACTCCTCGTCCAACCAACAGCGGAACGTGTCGACGTTCTGCAAGAGCGGCTTCTCACCGAGGTAGTAGTCGATGATCTGCGGAACATAGGTATAGACCAGTTTGTCGTCACCGACTCCGTTGCCGACGGCACTCGAGATCACCACGTTGCCCGCTCGCGCCGCATTCAGTAGGCCTGCGACGCCGAGAATCGAATCCGGACGGAAGTGCATCGGGTCGAGATACTCGTCGTCGATGCGGCGATAGATGACGTCGACCTGACGCTCGCCTTCCGTCGTGCGCATGTACACCATGTTGTCGCGGCAGAACAGGTCGCGACCTTCGACGAGTTCCACACCCATCTGACGAGCGAGCAATGAATGCTCGAAATAGGCGGAATTGGCGATACCCGGTGTGAGAACAACCACTGTCGGGTCCGCTTCGTTGAGTGCAGCACCCGCACGCAGCGCCCTCAGTAGGTGTGTTGCGTAATCACCTACCGCCCGCACCTTGTGGGACATGAACAGATCCGGGAACACCCGAGTCATGGTGCGACGGTTTTCCATCACATAGGAGACACCGGACGGAGATCGCAGATTGTCCTCGAGAACTCGGAACTCTCCCGCCTCGTCTCGGACCAGGTCGATACCCGCGACATGGATTCGCACACCGTTGGGCGGCACGATGCCGGCTGCTTCACGGTGGAAGTGCTCGCACGAGGTCACCAGGCGGCGCGGCAATACGTGATCGCGCAGGATTCGTTGCTCGCCGTAAATGTCCGCAAGGAACAGCTCGAGCGCCTTCACTCGCTGCTTGATGCCCTTTTCCAGCCGCGACCACTCCTGCGCGGCGATGACGCGCGGCACCAGATCCAACGGAAACGGTCGTTCCTGCCCGGAAAGCGAGAACGTCACGCCCTGGTCGATGAATGCGCGTCCGAGTGCGTCGGCACGCGCGGCAAGGTCGGCGCTGCTCGTCGGCGCCAGGGCTTTGTACACACCCTTGTACGGGGCACGCACCGAGCCGTCGGGCTCGAACATCTCGTCGAAAGCCAACTCGTAGCGACCGATGTCTGAATATCCGTCGAACACTGCGGCAGGACGCGCTCGGGTGGTGGTCGAACCTGTTTTACTCGAACTTTTCGAAGGCGGCGGCGTCATAGGGCAACATGCTGCTACAAGTGGGGCTATTCGGCAGCGCGGCGAGAAATCGGGCGCTCGGTGTACTCTTCTCGACAGACGCAACGTGCGACGGTTTGGGTTCTTGGGCCCTCGGCTGGTAATCTTGCCAGTCGGTGCATCAGTGCGCCCACAGCTTTCTCGACCGTAACCAGCTAAAGACGACAAGGATTTTACGCGTGGCCAACATCAAGTCCCAGGTGAAGCGAATCCGTACCAACGAGGCGGCCCGACTCCGTAACCAGTCGGTGAAGTCCTCGCTGCGTACCGCGATCCGTTCATTCCGCGAGGCTGCGGCAGCCGGTGACAAGGACAAGGCCAACGAGCTCCTCGTCTCCACCAGCCGCAAGCTCGACAAGGCAGCCAGCAAGGGCGTCATTCACGCCAACCAGGCTGCCAACAAGAAGTCTGCACTCTCGCAGGCTGCCAACAAGCTCTGACGTTTCCACTGTGACGGTTCGCCGTCATACTGGTTCGTCTCGATAGCCGCCAGGTCGAAAGACCAGGCGGCTATTTTGCGTGCTCAATCGGATCAGAGCAAAAACCCGCCATCCATGTCTTGCACGGAATATGTGGATCGGGCTGCGACCATCTGATGATGGCAGTCAACGGGAAACGCCCTCGCAGCTGGTTGTTCACGACTGTCTTCTGGGCGGTCGTCGCTTTCGGCGTATTGGCAGCCCTGGGGATCCCTCGTTGGTGGGAATCATTGACGGTTGCAGTCGTCGGAGTCGCAGCAAGCTACGGATGGTGGAGGCACAGGCAACGGAGCGAATTCTGGATCTTCTTCGGCGTGATGTATTCACTCGTTGCGATTCTGGCGTTTCTCGCCACTGGACGAGCGCTTCTCACCACCGTGAAGGTGCCGGTAGACAGCATCGGCCAAGAAACAATTGTCTGCGGCAGTGTGATGAATCCGGCGCCGAACGACTCCCTACGAGTGACCGACATCAGGACTGGTGAACCAACGACACGGCCTCAGGCCATTCCGCACACCCAGTTGGAGCAAGCCTGCGTGAAACGCCTCGACTACCGGGTGGCCGAGGCCACGGCCGCCACTGTCGTCGGACTACTTCTGGCCGGCCGCGCGATCGGCCATGTTGTACTCAGTTCTTCCGCAACGCGCACACTTTCCGCACTGCCATCTCCAGAGCGAAGGACGAGTCGACTGCGGCGCCCTTCACGTCGGCATTGAGAGCGGCGACGATCTGCATCGCAGCGCCGATCGACGTGGGATCCCAACCGCCGACTTCCTTGATCGCCTTCTTGACCTTCCACGGCGGCATCCCGAGATCCGACGCCAACCGGAACGGGTCACCGCCCCGGGCAAACGGGCCGACCTTCGCGATGGTGTGGACTGCATCGGCGAGGGCGTCAGCGAGCAGTACGTGCGCAGTTCCGATCTGGTCAGCCCATCGCAGAGCCTCGAGCGCACCCCGGGTATCGCCGACGATAACTTTGTCGGCCACATCGAATCCGGAAACCTCGGCCTTGCCCGAGTAGTACTTGTGGACCGCATCCACGTCGATCTTGCCGCCGGTATCTGCCGCCAATTGCGAGCAGGCCGACGCAAGTTCGCGAAGGTTGGAGCCGACGCTTTCGATCATCGCGGCGATCGCATCGGGAGCAACCCTCACGTCGGCGGTCCGAAACTCACCCCGGACGAAGTCGACAAGCTGACTCTTGTTCAGTTTTCCGCAGTTGTGAACCGTCGCGCCGAGCTTCTCGAGGGCCGGCGCCAACGCCTTCGCGCGACCGCCGCCCGAGTGCACGACGATCAGAACGACGCCTTCTGCCGGCTCACGCGCCGCCTCGAGAACAAGAGCTACGGCATCTTTGCCTGCTTCTGCGGCCGATTCCAGGACGATCACACGGTCTTCGGCAAAAAGAGAGGGGCTGAGCAGCTCAGCCAACTCGGGAGCATTGGTGTCTCCGGCACGCATCTTGGTCACCGGGAGATCCGAAATACCCTGGCCGCGGTCACCGCGGACGGCTCTGATGAGCTGCGATACCGTGCGGTCGATCAGGAACTCGTCGTCCCCGAGAACAAGATGCAGCGGATCGACTCCAGACGGATTACTCACCCGAAGATGGTCCCACGAGGAACCGACACGATCGACACAGACCCGCCGCCCCCGCCGTACACAGCGACGGTGCCGTCGACGTCGGTCCGAACCACCGCCCCGCCCAACGAAACCAGTTCGTCGAGAACCTCCCCATTCGGGTGCCCGAAACTGTTGCCGTCGCCGACGCTGATCATCGTCAACCTCGGACGCACCGCTTCCAGAAAAGCCGACGACGTGGTCCGAGAACCGTGATGGGGCAGCTTCAACACATCGGCCTTCACGTCCGTTCCCGATCGGAGGATGGCCTCCTCCCCCGCAACTTCGGCGTCGCCCGTCAACAGAATTCGACCCGCGCCCGTGTGCGCCATCACCACCAGCGACTGATCGTTGGCGGCGTCCGCGGCGTCCCCCGTATCGCGGGGAGCCGGAAGCAACGGTCCGAGAACCTCCACGTTCACCGATCCCAACGTCAACTCCATACCTGCACGCAACGAGACAACCGGAACGCCGTGCGACTCGGCGACATCCTTTACCGCCCGAAAACCTGACTCCGGCAACAACATCGACCCGACTCCGACCGCAGCGACCGAACGCCCACCCAGAACTGCTTCCAATCCACCGATGTGATCGGCATGAAAATGACTGATCATCAGCAACGCGATGTCGTTGACGTCCAACATGTTCAGGCAACGATCCATCGACGTGGGATCAGGACCGACATCGATGACGATCACCCTGCCGTCTCCAGCCGAGAGCACAAGACCGTCCCCTTGACCGACGTCGCACATCACCAGTACCCACCCCGGAGCAATACGACCACCGCCGAACACGTGCTGAAAGATGAGGGCTAGAACAACTCCCAGAACGAGGACGCCGACCACCCATCTCGAGATCCGATTCCACAGCGTCAGCGCCGCGGCCAGTAAGACGCCCACGACGACCAGAGCACCGATGAGCCCTGACGGCACCACCACCGACGCTCCGGGAAGCGCCGCCGCCCGCTCGGACACGTACAGCAGCCACCCCATCGGCGGCCGGACCAGCGGCGTGACGAACACCGCGATCGGGGGACAAATCAGCGCACACAAGGCAATCACCGCACCGAACACCGTGATGATTCCGATCACAGGCCCCACGGCCATGTTCGCGGCAATCGTAACCACGCTGAAGGTTCCCGCCATGGCGCCCACCAGTGGCGCAGACACGACAAACGCAGCACTCGAGACAGCTGTCATCTCCGAAAACCAACGGGGCCAACCTCTTCGACGAAGCACGTCCACCCACACCGGAGCAATGATCACCAGCGCGCCCGTGGCCGTGGTCGACAGCGCAAACCCCCAGTCGACGGCAAGTTCGGGCATCACGACAACCAGCACGATGACGGCTGCGGAAAGAGCAGGCAGTGCCTGTTTGCGTCGACCGGTCACCAGACTGAGCAGGCCGATCAGGCCCATCACCGAGGCGCGCAGAACACTCGGCGACGGCCTCGCGACGACAACAAACGCAACGAGGGCTACCAGCGCCAAAGCAGCGCCGACGCGCGGACTGAGCGCCGCGGCTCTGACCAGCAGCAGAACCGCCCCGAGCAGAATGCTGATATTGGCGCCGGACACCGCGGTGAGATGGGAAAGCCCGGCAACGGTGAAGTTGTCCTTCACCACCGGCGACAACGCCGATGTGTCTCTGAATCGTCCCGGGTTTGATGCGCACCTTCTTTCTTGGGAAGGTAATCCTTAT
>NZ_CAIJDS010000027.1:0-88858 GCF_903819475.1 Rhodococcus sp. UFZ-B548 | reverse complement strand
CGCCCACATGTCCCGAATCTGTGGAAGGAAGCTCAGGATGATGTCAACGGCACTACCTACTAGTTACGGATTACACGTCTTCCCACTCGCCGCGGCTTGGGACTTCGGCGCGAACTCCTGGACGCCCGCGCTTCGGATGAGGTTCGCGAACGACACGTCACTGAACCTGTTGGCCGTCAACGGCCCCGACAACCAGTCGAAAGGCGACAGCACGCCCGGTGAGTGGTTGCCGCCCAATCCTGCATACCAATGTTTCTACGCCGGCAAGTACTTGACCGTCGCGATTTCCTACGGCTTACCGGTCAGCCGGGCGGATCACTCGGCGTTGACAGAACTCACCACTCGCTGTTGAGCTACCGGCCGTCCTTCACCACTCGACCGCTCTGAATGACGAGTGCGATGCGCTCACGATCGGCGAAGATGGACGGATCCGTCAACGGATTGCCGCGGAACGCAACGAGGTCGGCGAACTTGCCGACTTCGATGGTGCCGACCTCGTCGGCGATGCCGAGAATGTCGGCGTTGATCCGGGTAGCGGAAACCAATGCGTCCATCGGGGTTTCGACCTTGGCGCGCAGGACTAGCTCCATCCCCCGGCCTGTTTGATCGGTACCGATGAGGTCCGATCCCAATCCCACTCTGACGCCGGCATTTCGAGCAGCAAGAAGCCCGTCGATCTGACCCTGCATCATCTGGCCGATCCGAGCCGAAATCGATTCGGGTAGACCTGCTGACGCCGCGCTGTCCGAGAGTGCCTGCACCACAGCCAACGTCGGCACCAACGCGACGTCGTGCTCGGCCATCAACTTGGCAGTCTCGTCGTCGATACCTGAGCCGTGCTCGACGCATTTCGCGCCGGCAGTGACAGCGTTTCGGATTCCCTCGTTGTTGTGGGCATGCACCGTGACATAGGTACCGCGCGCATTGGCTTCCTCGACGGCAACTTCGATCTCGTCGACCGTGAACTGGGTATCGGTGAGCTTGTCATGAGTGGATACCACTCCCCCGGTGACACACAGTTTGAGGAAGTCCGCACCCCTGCGGAACGTCTCGCGAACATTCTTTCGCATTTCGAGCGGACCGTCGGAAAGCAGAGACATACAACGCAATCCGGGGATGTCATGATCGGACCAGTCCGAAGTCGGCTCCCACTCGGCCGCCAGGTGTCCGTGTCCACCGGTCTGGCACTGGATCGGGCCGCACTGAATGATCCGCGGACCCGGAATCTTGCCCGAGGCGACAACTCCGGCGAGTCCACCGTCGATTCCGCCGCAGTCACGAACAGTGGTGAATCCCCCGTCGAGGGTCGATGCGCAGGTCGCGAACATGTCTGCAGCGAGCTCGGCTACCGAGATCTGACGCCGCAGGCTCGGTGCGAGATCGCTCGATCCACCGAGATGAACGTGCGCGTCGATGAGGCCGGGCGTGATTGTCAGCCCGGTGCAGTCCAGCACCTCCGCCCCCGCGGGCGGCGTTCCACCGAGTGCACTGATGCGGCCATCTTCCACGGCAACAGCGCAGTTCTCGATCGGGTCGGCGCCCGTGCCGTCGATGATCGTTGCACCGGTCAGCCATACGACAGACATATTGAATGTTCCTCCGACGTGTACCGATCGCCGGAAGATTCCGCCGACATACCGAATAGGGTTCGGTTAGTATGATGCATACCGGCTCCCGAAATCAAGGAGTTGTCATCAATCGATCAAGTCCGAGATTGCCGACGAATCCCTCACCAGGAGAATCGATGCCGCGTCCCACTCAGCCGATACTGTCCACGCGAAACATCACCGACGCGGCTCTGGATGCTGTCGACGCAACCGGCGACTTCACCATGCCCGGGATCGCCAAGCAACTGAACGTGACTCCGTCTTCGCTCTACACACATATTTCGGGTCGATCCGAGATCGTCGAACTCATGCGCATCCGCGTGATGTCGTCGATCTCTGTCCCCCACCCACCCGCAGGATGGAGCGAACGGATCAGCGCGTGGGGGTGGGCATATCGCCGAGCTGCCGTCGAACATTGGCGCCTCATCCCGCTACTCATGACACGCAGCGTCCGCACCGAGGTAACTTTTGATATTGATACTGCACTCGTTCAAGCATTTTCGGACGGGGGTTTCGATTCGACCGATACGCGTCACGCAATTTCCACGCTGGACAGTCTGGTTCTCGGATCCGTCGTGAAACTCTCGACGCCGGATGTCGCGTGGACTCAATCCTCCAACCCGAGCGAGGTCACGCGTGAGGCCGCGAACCCACTGCGAACCGACGACACCTTCGACTTCGGCCTGCGAACGCTGATCGCTGGATGGATGGCCCAGTGCGTCGTCCGCCTGTATACCGAATCCCATTCGGATCTACCTGTCACTTCACGGTGAACGACCTCGTATGCCATCCAGTGGCTCCACCGGGAATCGGCGGAGTGCGCTCTTCCACCTGAACGTTCCCGTCCAAATCCGTCGCTCTGACCTGCACGGTGTGCAAACCTGAGCCTGCATCCCACATCCACGACCATTGACGCCAGGTGTCGATCGAGTACTCCTGCGCCAGTGTCGCCGGTTGCCATTCGCCGTTGTCGACGCGAACCTCGACCTTCTCGATCCCGCGATGCTGCGCCCAGGCCGTTCCCGCCACCAGCACCTGGCCCGGCTCGATCGGCGCCAAAGCTGCCGGCACCTCGATACGCGAGGACGTCTTGATCGGTGCCTGCGCACCCCAACCGCGCTGGGTCCAATAGGCCTCGACCTTGTCGAAACGCGTGAGTTCCCACTCCGTCACCCACTTGGTGGCGGAGACGAAACCGTACAGGCCGGGAACTACCTGCCGAACGGGATAGCCGTGCTCGAACGGCAACGGCTCACCGTTCATCGCCACGGCGAGAATCGCGTCACGTCCGTCGGTGACTATCTCGACCGGGGTGCCGACTGTGAAGCCGTCGACGCTGGTCGACAGGAGCATGTCGGCGTCGGGATGGACACCGACTTCGTCGAGCAGGTCCTTCATGGGATAACCGATCCACTTCGCGTTCCCGGCCAGAACGCCGCCCACCTCGTTGGAAACACACGTCAGCGTGATGACTCGCTCGATGGGCGTTCGCGCCACCAGATCGTCGAACGACAACGTCATCTCGTGGTCCACCATTCCGTGAATCCGCAGTTCCCACGAATCCGTCGTCAATTGCGGAACGAGGAGTGCAGTGTCGATTCGATAGAAGTCGTCGTTGGGCGTGATGTACGTCGACGCACCCGCAATCGCGATGTCCGCACCCGCCGGAATCGGCGGCGCCGGGTCAGCGGCAGTGGGCACGACAAAGTCTTCACGATTCGCTACTGCTCCGGCGATTCTCTGCCCCACGAACTTCCCGGCGGCACCCGCTGCCGCAGCCACTGCCAACGCCGCACCTGCCAGCAGAAGGAACTGACGACGAGGCAACCACGAGTCGGCGACGCCAGGCGAGAGCGGCACCTCGAGTTGCGTGATCAGCAACCGCAAGGTTGCGACGCCCGCCACCACACCGACCAGCGTCGGGAACACGTACATCGCATCGGCAGTCGGGCGCTGCATCGCCGCATACACACCAACCGCGCCCAGAAGAACGAGGATGACACTGCCGATCGGGCGGCGTCGCCGTTCCAACAGCCCGGCCACCGCACCGAGCAGAACGATCAATATCGACATTCCGATGAACAGCGCCGGCTTGTCGTTGGTGCCGAAGGTGTCGATCGCGAACTCGCGAGCCCACGCCGGGGTTCGGTCGACGGTGGTCGCGCCAACTGCGTAGAAGGGCGACGCATCCGGGTTGATCGGCAGCGCCACCAGTTCACCGACGCCCAGGACGACAGCCGCGGCCAACACTCCGGAGATCGCGTGAGCAGCCCATCTACGACGCGGTGGACGAGATTCGGTGCTCGGGTGCTCGTCGATGTTCTGTGTGACCATGTCGTCTCGGCTCTGTCGGTGCGAGTGGTGCTTCGATCGGATACCCGACATTCGGCGCTGCGGGACATCCGGATGGGTGCACTCGTCTATCAAGAACTACGCCGAACTCGCGATTAGAGTGGGGACAATGACCGTCGACCTCAACAAGGACACGCTCCTGTGCATGTCGCTCTCCGGGCGACCGAGCAACATCGGCACGAGGTTTCACAATTACCTCTACGAGGAATTGGGCCTGAACTTCGTCTACAAAGCCTTCACCACCGAAGACGTGCCAGCCGCGATCGGCGGCATCCGAGCACTCGGGATTCGAGGCTGCGGGGTGTCGATGCCGTTCAAGGAACAGGTCATCGAGCACATCGACGTCATGCACGATTCGGCCAGCGCCATCGACTCCGTGAACACGATCGTCAACGAGTCCGGAGTGCTGCACGCCTACAACACCGACTATCAGGCGGTGGCCGATCTGCTGCGTGACAACGAGGTCGACACGAGCCTGTCCGTCGCTGTCGCCGGCAGCGGTGGCATGGCAAAAGCAGTCGTCGCTGCGGTGCGCGACACCGGATTCACCGACGTCACCGTGATCGCCCGCAACCAGCAAGTGGGGTCGTCGCTCGCGAAGCAGTACGGCTTCGACTGGCAGGCCGAACTCGGCGAGCTTCGTCCCGGTGTGCTGATCAACGCCACTCCGATCGGTATGTCCGGCGGCGCAGAAGCAGATGCACTGTCGTTCCCCGAACAAGCAGTGCGCGCCGCCGATGTCGTCTTCGACGTCGTCGCGATGCCTGCGAACACGCCACTGATCGCGTTGGCGACCGAACTCGGCAAGACGGCGATCACGGGAGCGTCGGTCATTGCCCTTCAGGCCGCCGAACAGTTCGTGCTCTACACCGGCGTGCGTCCGAGCGCGGAGCAGATCCAGCGAGCGTCGGAATACTCACGGGCGTAGGAACCACGTCGCCGTGAACGAGACCGGGGAGACTCCACCTCAACAACTCGCGCGGAACTTCAACGAGTTGTTGCAAGAACTGCGCGTCGCGCTCTCTGGTGTTCAGATCCTGTTTGCCTTCTTGCTGGCCGTGGCATTCACCGAACGCTACGAGGAAGCGTCGGCGTACATCCGCGGCATCCACTTGGTGACGGTGATACTTGTTGCCATCTCGTTCGGGTTCCTGATGGCACCCGCGGTCTGGCATCGCATGCTCTTCCGCCGTGGGCACCGCGAGAACATATTGCCCGTCGCCAACCGATTCGCCCTGTGCGGCATAGCCTTTCTCGCCGCCTCCATGACCGGCACGGTCCTGTTGATCGCCGAGGTCGCCGTCGGCGGAGTTGCTGCGAAGGTCTTGGCAGCGTGCGCCGCGATCATGTTCACGGCACTGTGGTTTCTCGTGCCGTCATTCATCGATCGCACCAAGAGCTGACTCAGGCTCCGGGGTCGACGGCGCGAGTGCTGTCGTTCGACCACTGTGACCACGAGCCCGGGAACAGCGTCGCGTCGTAACCGGCGATCGCGAGTGCCGCAATCTCATGCGCTGCAGTTACTCCGGATCCGCAGTACACCGCGACACTGTCTCCGGCGCCCAGTCCGGCGAACCGCTCACGCAGGCGGGTCGCATCCAGGAACCGCCCGTCGCCGGTGATGTTCTCCGCGGTCGGCGCGCTCACCGCACCGGGGATGTGCCCCGCGACGGGATCCATCGGCTCGACCTCGCCGCGGTACCGCTCCCCCGCTCGGGCGTCGAGAAGCACACCGCCCGCACGCGTCCAGTCGCCGACGCCGTCGATGTCGACCGTCGGCATGTTGCCGCCGGTGAAAGTCACATTGCCCGGAGTGACCGACTCACCGATACCGGCCGCCAACGGCAGTCCCGCGGACTCCCAGGCCTGTAGCCCGCCGTCGAGCAGTCGGACATCCGAGAGCCCGGCCCACCGCAGCAGCCACCAACCACGGGCAGCGGCCGTGTTGCCGGTGGCGTCGTAAAGCACCACCGAATCACCGTCGTCGATTCCCCAACGACGCGCAGCGTCCTGCAGGTCTTCGAGACTCGGCAGCGGATGCCTTCCCTTGTCCGGCGACGGCGGCGAGGCAAGTTCCTCGTCGAGGTTCACGAAGACCGCGCCGGGAATATGGCCGTCGCGAAAATGCTGCTCGCCGTTCGAATCACTCAGCGCCCATCGGACATCGAGCAATCGCGGCGCAGCGCCGGCCTCGATGAGAGCGGACAGTTCTTCGACGTCGATCAGCACGGGAAGTGTCATGAACCCATCCTGACACGACCACTCATGCAACCCCGAAGAAGGCACCGAGACCCACCAACAACACTCCCGTCACCACGTCGATTCGCTTGCCGACGCCAGGACGACGCAGCTTCTTGCCGGCTCCGGCCGCCAACACCACCACGATCGCCCACCACAGTGCCGCGGCGACCACCGTCGCGCCCGCCAACATCAACGTGCGCAGCCCTGCGCCTTCACCCGGCTCGATGAATTGCGGGAGTAGCCCGAGAAAGAACAACAGCGCCTTCGGGTTCAGCAGGTTCGAGAGGAAGCCGTAGCGAAATGCCGTGGTGACCGCGATCGGTTCTTTCGCTGCCGGAATTCCCTCGTCCGAGGCTCGGGCTTTGAAAGCACTTCGAATCGCGGAGATGCCGAGCCAGGTCAGATATGCCGCCCCGGCGTATGTGAGCGCAGAGAGCAACTGTGGCCGTGTCGCCACAAGTGCGGAGAGACCAAGTGACGCGGCAGCGGTGTGAACGAAGAGCCCGGAAATCACACCGGCGGCCACCACCGCGCCGGTCCGACGATCTGCCAGAGAATGACGCAGGATCAGGACAAAATCCGGTCCCGGCGTGAACAGGACGATGGATAGCAGGGAGCCGAAAGCGAGCCATTGACCGACACTCATCCGAAATACCTCACACCCGAGCTGATTCGAGACACATGTTCATGCCAGGAGTGTGCAACTGGATCCGGGAAGTTCAAAACGACTCCGGATATAGTTCGGCAGATGACGAAGAATGAGCCTCTGGATCCGGTGGACTGGAAGATTTTGGCCGAATTGCAGAACGACGCGTCGATCACCAACAAGGTGTTGGCCGATCGAGTCGGCTTGGCGACTTCCTCGTGCCACGAGCGCGTACGACGCCTACGTGCCAACGGAACGATCAGCGGTATCCACGCGGTTGTCGATCCGGCAGCCGTTGGCCGGTCGATGCAGGCGATCATCGCCGTTCAACTGCGACCACACCGCCGCGACCTCGTCGACCGGTTCACCGCCGACGCCCTAGCACTGCCGGAAACGCTTGCGCTCTTCAACGTCTCGGGGCCTGAGGATTTCTTCCTCCACGTCGCGGTCCGTGACAGTGCTCATCTACAGCGAGTATTGATCGACCACCTCGCCGCACATCCCGAGGTCTGGCACGCCCAAACGCACCTCATCTACGGCAAAGCGGTCACCTCACCCATCCGACCGGACAGGTAAATCGGGTCTGGGGCGGGTCGGGCAGAATCACTGACCATGTCGGACTCCACAGATACCACCGAACCGGAAGCCGTTCGCAGCAACTCGCAACCGATGAGCGCAGGCATCGTCACGGCCCTCGTCGGCTTCACCAGTTCGTTCGCGGTGGTGCTCACCGGCCTCGCGGCTGTCGGTGCGGACGCAACCGAGGCGGCGTCCGGACTGCTGGTTCTGTGTGTGACCCAAGCGTTGGGAATGCTCTGGCTCTCACGCCGGTATCGGATGCCGATCACCCTGGCCTGGTCGACGCCCGGTGCCGCTCTGCTCGCCGGCGCCGGAGCGGTCGAGGGTGGGTGGCCGGCCGCGGTCGGAGCATTCATCGTCGTCGGAATCGCGATCGTGCTGACCGGACTGTGGCCGACGCTCGGAAGGATCATCTCGGCAATCCCGACGCCCCTCGCGCAAGCGATGCTCGCCGGGGTTCTGATGCCGTTGTGCCTGGCGCCGATCATCGCCGTCCGGGACGCACCGGCGGCGGTCGCGCCCGTCATCCTGGTTTGGCTTGCCGCGCAGCGCTTCTCCAAGCGATGGGCGGTTCCGCTCGCGTTTCTCACAGCAGCGGTCGTGATCGGGATCAGCCTCGTCACGTCGGATCGAGTGCTCGACGCCGGCGCCATGATTCCCCGCATCGATCTCACCGCGCCGTCGTGGACCTGGCAGGCAATGATCGGCATTGCGATTCCCCTCTACATCGTCACGATGGCTTCGCAGAACATTCCCGGTGTGGCCGTGATGAATTCGTTCGGCTACACCGTTCCCTGGCGGCCGTCGATGATCGTGACGGGTATCGGCACCATCGTCGGCGCACCGGCCGGTGGCCATGCGATCAACCTCGCGGCGATCAGCGCGGCCCTGGCCGCCGCCCCCACCGCACATCCGGATCCCAAACGTCGATGGATCGCTGCCTTCACCGCAGGCTGGGCGTATCTCGTTCTCGCTGCCGGCGCGGCCGCGGTGGCCGCTCTGGTAGCCGCCGCACCGGCCGGAGTCGTGGAAACTGTTGCCGGACTGGCGCTCCTGGCAACGCTTGCCGGCGCCCTCACGTCGGCGCTGAGCGAGGCGAGTGAACGTGAAGGCGCCGTGGTCACGTTTCTGATCGCCGCATCCGGGGTCAGTATCCTGGGAATCGGTTCGGCATTCTGGGCACTGTTGGTGGGGCTGATCGTGCGTGCAGTCCTACAGGGCACCACCCTGCCCTCACTCTCGCGAAAGTCCTCACTACAGTCGAAGCCGTGAGCACAGCGCAGACGCCCCCGTCGATCAGCGAGTTTCCCGTTCTCTGGCCCGTCCCGACGCGGTGGGACGACAACGATCACTACGGCCACGTCAACAACGTGACCTACTACTCGTACTTCGACACCGCGGTCAACGCCTGGCTGATGTCTTCCACTGGAACCGACATCCGCAATCTGCCTGCCATCGGCGTCGTCGCCGAGACGTCGTGCCGGTACCTGAGCGAACTGTCGTTCCCCGAGCAGTTGCAGGTGGGTATCTCCGTCGAGAAGCTGGGCACCAAGAGCATCGTCTACGCCCTGGCGATATTCCACGAGGTCGAAAACGGCCATTGGGAACCTGCCGCGACTGGTCGCTTCGTGCACGTCTACGTCGATGCCGACACCCGTAAGCCGGTGGAGATCCCGGCTGCGATCAGATCAGCAGCCGGGACCTTGACCGAAAACTAGCTCAGACCGAGCTGATCTGCCGTCAAGACGGCGCGTGCAACGATTCCGTCGATCAGCGCGACCGTCGGGCCGCCGTGCTCGGCCTTGTTGCGCGGATCGTCGAGAATGCGTCGCAGCACGCCCTCGGCGATGATCGAGAGCTTCCACAGAGCGAGTACGTGCCAATATCCGACCGCTGACACGTCGCGGCCGGTCGCCTCGACGTAGGCAGCGACCAGCTCGTCGCGGTTCGGGAAGCCTTCCAGCGTGGACGCCATGAACGGACCGGCAACTTTGTCACCGGCTTCCGGCCAGTACGCGAGTAGCGCACCGAGATCCGCGAGCGGCTCCCCCAACGTGCACAGCTCCCAGTCGACGACGGCAACAATGCGCCCCTCGACCGGGTCGGTGATGACGTTGTTGAGGTGGAAGTCGCCGTGAACCAAGGTCACTTCGTTCTGTTCCGGAATGTTTCGGTGCAGAATCTCGGCCAACCTGTCGACGTCCGGAACATCGCGGGTCTTCGACTTCTCCCACTGCGCCGACCACCGTTTGAGCTGACGCTCGGCAAAGGGCTTGCGGCTGGCCAGATCGTCGAGGCCGGTCTCTTCCAGGTCAACCCCGTGAATGCTTGCAAGGGTTTTCGGCATCGCCAATCCGACCGCGCGACGCTCGTCCTCGGTCAACTTCTGAGCCACTGGAACGCCGTCGATCACAACGCCGTCGATGTAGCTCATGAGGACCAGCGGAGCGTCCGTGATCTCCGGATCTTCCGTGATGCCGAGGATCTTCGGAACCGGCACTTTGGTTCCCTGGAGCGAGGACAGGATGCGGTGCTCGCGAACGACGTCGTGCGCGGACGCCAACAACGTGCCGAGTGGAGGTCTGCGCAGTACCCACCGTCCTCCGCCCGCATCCGTCACGGAGTAGGTCAGGTTCGATTGCCCGTTACCGATCCTCTCGAAAGTCAGTGGTGTCGTGGCGCCGACCCCCAGTTCGGCGATCCACGCGGAAACAGCTTCTTCGTTCAAACCGACTGCAGTCACCGCACCGATGCTAGCGGTTGAATTCCGATCGGTTGGCCGTACCGACACGTTTGTTACTCGCCAGTTCGCAGTTCCGGTCCTGATACGGCAGTGGAAATACTTGCGGATTTCCCAATCAGGGGGATCCTGATGGTAGAGCGACAACTGCATACAACACATCGGGATTGTGCGGCGTACTCACGAGGCGCGCCGGGCATGAGCAGAAACCGAGGTGAGCGAAGATGATCGACAACCTCGATTATCCGGTCCAACTCATCCAACCGAACGGCGCACGAGTGTGCCGTCCCGAATTCGACCGCCTGATAACAGACATCGGGCCTGACGAACTGCTGTCGTTGTATCGCGATCTCGTCGTGAGTCGCCGAATCGACACCGAAGCTGTTGCCCTGCAGCGTCAAGGCGAAATAGGTTTGTGGGCTCCGATGCTCGGCCAAGAAGCCGCCCAGGTCGGTTCCGCGAGAGCACTCGCCCCAGACGACTTCGCGTTCACCAGCTACCGCGAACATGCCGTCGCGTACTGCCGGGGAGTTCCCCCCGAATTGCTGACCACCATGTGGCGAGGAATCTCCCATTCCGGTTGGGATCCAGAACAATTCAACGTCACCAATCCGGCGATCGTCGTCGGCTCCCAAGGGCTGCACGCCACCGGATACGCACTCGGCGCACACCTGGACGGCGCCGAGATCGCAACGATCGCGTACTTCGGCGACGGCGCCACAAGTCAGGGCGACATCGCCGAGGCGATGGGATTTGCCGCCAGTTTCCGTGTCGGCGTTGTCTTCTTCT
Organism: Rhodococcus sp. UFZ-B548; assembly: GCF_903819475.1. Lineage (NCBI taxonomy): Bacteria > Bacillati > Actinomycetota > Actinomycetes > Mycobacteriales > Nocardiaceae > Rhodococcus > Rhodococcus sp. UFZ-B548. The sequence goes on along the minus strand of NZ_CAIJDS010000027.1, from coordinate 77,904 downwards.
GCCAGAACAACCAGTGGGCCATCAGTGAACCGGTATCCCTCCAGTCACGCACGCCCATCTCACATCGGGCGATCGGTTACGGCATCCCCGCGATCCGCGTCGACGGCAACGACGTCCTCGCCGTTCTCGCAGTCACGCGCTCGGCGCTCAATCGCGCACGCGAAGGCAGCGGCCCGACGTTCATCGAGGCGATCACCTGCCGAATGGGCCCGCACACGACGTCCGACGATCCGAGCAGGTACCGCGCCGATACCGACATGTCGGAGTGGAGAAGCCGCGATCCGCTCGAGCGAATGCGTCTGTTCCTCGGCCGTCGCGATCTTCTCGGAGAAAACGAACTCAGCACCGTCGCGGCGGCGGCCGACGACGTCGCAGCTGGACTGCGACGCGCAACCATCGCGCTCGCCGATCCACCCCCGTCAGCGCTCTTCGATCACGTCTACGCCGAGGCACACCCACTGATCGACGTTGAACGCGAAGAGCATCGCGCGTATCTCCGCAGCATGGAAGGGGCTTCGTCATGACCGTCATGAATCTGGTGACAGCGCTCAACACCGGCCTGCGACGCGCACTCGAAGACGATCGTCGCGTTGTCATCATGGGAGAGGACGTGGGCCGTCTCGGCGGTGTATTCCGGGTTACCGACGCCCTGCAGAAGGACTTCGGCGATACTCGGGTGATCGACATGCCCCTCGCCGAATCAGGGATCGTGGGAACAGCTTTCGGTCTTGCCTTGCGCGGATATCGGCCTGTCTGCGAGATCCAATTCGACGGGTTTGTCTACCCGGCTTTCGATCAGATCGTCTCGCAGGTGGCCAAGATCCACTACCGCACCCGAGGCGCTGCCTCTGCGCCACTGACGATTCGCATTCCCAGTGGCGGTGGAATCGGTGCGGTGGAACATCATTCGGAGTCGCCGGAAGCGTACTTCGCTCACACCGCGGGACTGCGGGTGGTGTACCCGAGCAATCCGATCGACGGCTTTCACATGATCCGCCAATCCATTGCGGCCGACGACCCGGTGATATTCCTCGAACCCAAACGGCGCTACTGGGATACCGCCGACGTGAATACCGATGCTGCGCCAGAGCTTCCGCTCCACCGTGCCCGAGTCGCCCGCTCGGGGAACGACGCGACAGTAGTTGCGTACGGGTCCATGGTCGCCACAGCGCTCGACGCCGCGCGGATCGCCGAAGAAGAAGGCCATGATCTGGAGGTCGTGGATCTGCGTTCACTCTCCCCCATCGACTTCGACACGATCGAGGCGTCGGTGAACAAGACAGGCCGGCTGGTCGTCGTCCACGAGGCGCCGAAGTTTCTCGGCGTCGGCGCCGAAATCGCAGCACACGTCGCGGAACACTGCTTCTATCAGCTCGAGTCACCGGTCCTGCGGGTCACCGGATTCGACATCCCCTACCCGCCCGCCAAGCTCGAGCGATTTCACCTTCCGGACGCCGACCGGATCCTCGCAGCACTCGACCGGACGCTGGCAGCATGAGTACCGGGCACGAATTCCGGTTGCCGGATCTCGGCGAGGGCCTGACGTCCGCCGATCTGGTCGAGTGGACGGTCGGCGTCGGCGACACGGTGGAACTCAATCAAGTTCTCGCCCAGGTAGAGACAGCCAAGGCTCTCGTCGAACTGCCGTCGCCCTACGTCGGCGTTGTCAGAGAACTCCTCGTCGAACCTGGCTCTACCGTCCCGGTCGGCACTCCGATCATCCGAATCGAGGAGCCTGCAGATTCACCGTCTCCAAGTGATTCACAGTCTCCGAGCGTGCTTGTCGGATACGGACCCGCGGCCGAGAGACCGAGCCGACGACGGAACCGGGTTACGCCACACTCGCAAACCGCGGCGAGTACCGAGCGTCGGCCCGCAACACCCTCGGCGCGGCGCGCGGCCCGCGAAGCCGGCATCGATCTGAGCGAAATCACCGGAAGTGGATTCGACGGTGCCGTCACGGCAGCGGACGTCGCAGACGCGCTTCGCGTGAAGGCCGCGTCGAGTGAAGCTCCGCGGCCGGCCGGATCCGGTATACAGAAACAGCCGGTCTCGTCCGGCATGCGGAAACAGATGGCGTCGGCGATGGTCGCCAGTACCCGTGCCCCTCAGGCCAGCGTCTTCCTCACCGCCGATGTCACGCCTTCGATGGAACTAGTCGGCAGGCTCCGTCCCTCGGACGCATTCACCGGACTTTCTCTCACTCCGCTGACTCTCGCGGCCAAGGCCTTGGTTACGGCGATCTCGTCGCACCCGATGGTGAACGCGCATTGGGACGAGGCCCGCGGCGACGCCGTCATCGACGATCACGTGAATCTCGGCATCGCCGTCGCCTCCGAACGTGGACTGTCCGTGCCCAACATCAAAAGCGCCGAGACGCTGAGCCTGGTCCAACTTGCACGCGCGGTGACCGAACTGACCGTCGCTGCCCGCGCGGGAGTGACCGATGTCCATCACCTGACCGGTGGCACCGTCACGATCACCAATGTCGGAGTCTTCGGCGTCGACGGGGGCATTCCGCTCCTCAATCCGGGAGAAGCCGTCATCCTTTGCCTGGGCACAGTGAGCGAGCGTCCCTGGGTAATCGAGCGCAAGATCGAAGCGCGGAGCGTCGCGACACTGACGTTGACGTTCGACCACCGGATACTCGATGGTGAGCAGGCCGCGAGATTCCTCTCATTTGTCGCACAGATGCTCGCGGACCCGGACCTGTTGCTGTCTCACCTGTAAAAAGGAACGAGTGAGCGTCAACCCCACCGACCGAGTAGTCCCCACCTCCGCCCTGGTACGCGCCCGGGCCGGCATCTTCGGCATCTTCGGCATCAACGGATTTCTGCTCGCGATGTGGGTCGTCCACATTCCGTCCATCGAACACCGTGTGGGAATCAGTCACTCGACGCTCGGCTCACTGCTTCTCCTTCTTGCTGTCGGAGCCATTGCCGGTATGCAATTGAGCGGTCCGCTCGCCGATCGATACGGCAGCAGGCGCATGGTCATCCTGGCGGGTAGCGGGCTGGCATTCGCCACTCTCGGCCCGGGATTTGCCACGAACACCTGGCAACTGGGCGCCGCACTTGTTGTATTCGGCTTCGCGAACGGCGCGTTGGACGTGTCGATGAACTCGCAGGCTGTCGAGGCCGAACAGTTGTACCGGCGCCCGATCATGGCGGCCTTTCACGGCATGTTCTCGGTCGGCGGCGTATTAGGGTCCGTCATCGGATTCGGCACTCTCGCACTGGATCTTCCGCCGTACGTCACGCTCAGCATCGCGTCGGCAATCGGCTTGCTCGCGGTCTGGTTGTGCTCGCGACCCCTGCTCCCTCACGTCGACGTGCATGCCGAAACCGCGTCGACTACCGGAAAGACACACGGCAGATTCTCGGCTCGCGTACTTGCCCTCGGAACCCTCGCCTTTGTTCTGATGCTGGCCGAGGGAGTGGCAAACGACTGGAGCGCACTGCAGGTCAAGGAAGATCTGGGTGTCTCGAATGCCGTTGCTGCACTGTCGTTCGGTGCATTCTCCGCCATGATGACCGTCGGCCGATTCACCGCGGATCGGATCAGCGCGGCAGTCGGCCCGGTGGCAGTGGTTCGCTACGGTGCGTTGCTCTCGTCCATCGGAATGCTGACCGTCGTGGTGTCGGGCTGGCTACCGCTCACGTTGCTCGGCTGGGCACTGTTCGGTGCCGGCCTGTCGGGATGCATTCCGCAGATCTTCACCACGGCGGGAAATCTGGGCTCAGGTTCGGCCGGCACCAACATGTCTCGCGTCGTCGGCATGGGATACATCGGATTCCTCGCCGGTCCGGCAACCATCGGCTGGGTCACCACGCTTGTGCCTCTCACCACAGCAATGTTGATCCCGTTTGCATGCGTCCTGGTCGCAGCGGCTTGTGCGGGTGTCGTTCGGCGCGATTCTCCGACCGCCTACAGACCTCACAGCTGATCCTCACGATCGGCACAGACTCAACAAGGATGCTGGTACTCGTGACCGTCTCGACCTCCACCCAGCACCCCGCTCCCTCCACAACCACTCGCTTCCTCGTCCTTGCTGCGATCGCCGTCGTAGCGCTGGGCGTCTTGTATTTCGTGCGACCCACCTCGCCTGGGGTGAGCGTCCCCGAACAGGTGCGCGCACTTGCCGAGTGGACGGTAGGCCGATTCGACGTCACCGCTGTACTCGCAGCCACTACTGCTCTGGCCGTCGTCTCGATGGTCCGCGGACTGCCATACGGTATCGGCGCGATCCTGCTCCTCGGAATGGGCGCCAATCTCACCAACGCGGCGTTCGGCTCCTGGCTCCCCGATGTGCCCCAGGACCTGTTGCCCAGCGGTCACGTGGCAGCGGCGACCGCGCTGTACTGCTCGGCGATCTTGATCTCCGCCCCGCAGTGGCGTCCGGTAGTCGCCGGTCTCGGATTCGTGGGGGTTGCTGCGATCGGCGCCAGCGCACTGGCCGCCGAGTTGAGCGGCCTTTTCGGAGTGATAGCTGGCGTTCTGATCGCTCTGGTATGGGCCTGTGCTGCAGCCATTTTGATGGCGCGATCGCCCATCGCCGCGAAACGTGAAGCGCTACGCCCGGATACGGCAGCAATCGCGTTCTCCCGGCACCGGAGCATCCGACTTTAGTCCTAAATCTTTGTGATTCAGAGATTCTCGCCGCTAAGCCCTCCCGCGACGGCGGGGCATGACGTATGTTCTGAAATGTCCGAATCAAGTAGTTCCACAGCGAAGGAGTCTTTACCGTGAGCCTCGAAGATCTGAACCCGCTCGAACTGATCCAGAAGTTGATCGAACTACTTTCCGGCTTCTCTTCCGACCCCGAAACCCCCGAGGTCCCGTAAAACGTCGCCAGAGGCGCCTGTTCCGAGTTTCGTCTCGGACCAGGCGCCTTTGTCGTTTCAGCACAAGAAGCCGTTTCGACACAGGGACACGAAAAAGGCGCCCACCCGTGGTTACGAGTGGACGCCCTTCCGAGCTCGAGCGCTACAGCGCCTTGAGCTCCTCGGTTACTTCGGAGACCGACTTCTTGGCATCACCGAAGAGCATCGAGGTGCCCTCGGCGAAGAAGAGCGGGTTCTCGATACCGGCGAAACCGGAGTTCATCGAACGCTTGAGCACGATGACCGACTTCGACTGGTCGACGTTGAGGATCGGCATTCCGTGAATCGGTGAGCTCGGATCGTTGCGCGCCGCCGGGTTGGTGACGTCGTTCGCGCCGATCACCAAGGTGACATCGGTACGAGAGAACTCGTCGTTGATGTCGTCCATTTCCTTCATCGCGTCGTACGAGACATCCGCCTCTGCGAGAAGAACGTTCATGTGACCGGGCATACGGCCGGCGACCGGGTGAATGGCGTACTTGACCTCGACGCCCTTCGACTCGAGCAATTTCGCCATGTCCTTGACCGCGTGCTGAGCCTGCGCGACGGCAAGTCCGTATCCGGGTACGACGATGACCTGGTTGGCGTAGGCCATCTGGATAGCCGCGTCGGCGGCCGAGGTCGCCTTTGCCGTGCGCACGACGCCGTCGGAGGACGGCGCTTCGCCGCCGCCACCGAAGCCGCCGGCCACGATGGCCGGGATGGACCGGTTCATGGCCTTGGCCATGAGGTTGGTCAAGATGGTGCCCGAAGCACCCACGATCATGCCGGCGACGATCATCGCCTGGTTGTTGAGCGCCAAACCTGCAGCAGCAGCTGACAAACCGGTCAGAGCGTTGAGCAGCGAGATGACGACGGGCATGTCCGCGCCGCCGATGGGCAGCACGACCATCAGTCCGAGGATGCCCGAGAGTACGAGCACGCCGACGATCCACAGTGAGCTGGTCGGGCCTTCCGGTGAGATCGCCTTGATACCGATGATTACCGAGAATGCGACGGCGGCAATGAGCAGCAGCGCATTGAGCGGCTGCTGGAGCTTACCGATTCCGATCGGACGACCAGGCAGAGTTTCCTGCAGCTTCAGGAACGCGATCACGCTGCCCCAGAAGGAGATCGATCCGATCACCGCGGCAAAGAGCGAAGCGATGACGATGTGCACCGTCGGCGACTCGCCGTGCTGGAAAGCGGTGAACCCGTCCGAGTCCAGGAATTCCGCGTACGCGATCAACGCGACCGTGCCGCCGCCGACACCGTTGAACAGTGCCACCAACTGCGGCATGGCCGTCATCTTCGTGCGCAGCGCCGGCGGGACGCCGAGCACGACACCGATGACAAGGCCGGCAGCGATGAGGATCCAGTTCCCCATCTCCGCATCACGAATGGAGATCAGAGTTGCAACGACGGCGATGAGCATGCCGACCGCGGCGATCTGGTTGCCGCGGACTGCGGTCTTCGGGCCGGTAAGGCCCATGAGGCCGTAGATGAACATCGAGAACGCGACAATGTAGAGCGCATTGACCAGGTATTCCATTACTGGTCACCATCCTTCGACACAGACTTGGCGGCCGGCTTGGCCTTGAACATCGCCAACATGCGGTCCGTGACCACAAAACCACCGACAACGTTCACGGTTCCGAAGACGAGCGCGACGAACAAGATGATCTGCAACCCGATCGAGGGATCGTGCACCTTGCCCAGGACGACCAACGCACCCAGGACGACGATGCCGTGGATGGCGTTCGTGCCGGACATCAACGGGGTGTGCAGGGTGTTCGGAACTTTGGAGATCACAGCGAAACCGACGAACCCGGACAACACCAGGATCGCGATGTTCGCCAGAAGTGATGTGTACATCAGGCGCCCTTCTCTTCACGGGTGACGCACGCACCGGCCAGAACCTCGTCGGAGAAATCAGGCGCCAATGCACCTTCGACGAGCATCAGTTCGATCAGCGCGGAAATGTTCTTCGAGTACAACTCGGACGCATGCTCAGGCATGGACGCCGGCAAATTCAGCGGAGAGCAAATGGTCACGCCGTGCTTGACGACGGTTTGACCCGGCTCGGTCAGCTCGCAGTTACCACCGGTTTCACCCGCGAGGTCGACCACGACACTGCCCGGCTTCATGCCTTCGACCGCGGCAGCGGTGACCAGGCGCGGCGCCGGACGACCCGGAACCAGAGCAGTGGTGATCACAACGTCGAAGCCCTTGATCGCATCTTCGAGTGCCTGCTGCTGCTTCGCTCGCTCGTCGTCGGTCAACTCGCGGGCGTATCCACCCTCACCCGCCGCGTCGATTCCGAGGTCGAGCCACTGTGCACCCACCGAACGCACCTGGTCGGCGACCTCAGGACGCACGTCGTACCCGGTAGCGCGGCCACCGAGGCGCTTGGCTGTCGCCAGCGCCTGCAGACCTGCCACACCCACTCCGAGCACCAGAACGGTCGCAGGCTTCACCGTGCCTGCAGCGGTGGTGAGCATCGGGAAGAACCGCGTCGACTCCGATGCTGCCAACAGAACAGCCTTGTACCCCGACACGTTCGCCTGCGAGGACAACGCGTCCATCACCTGCGCGCGGGAGATACGAGGAATCGCCTCCACGGCGTATCCCTCGATGCCGGCGGCCTTCAACTCGGCGATGCGGTTGTCCGCGTTACGCGGATTCAGGAAACCGATGAGCTTCGCGCCGGTACTGATCCGGGCGATCTCTTCTGTCGACGGGGGCGCAACCTTGACCACGACGTCAGCAGTCCACGGATCGCCGATCTTCGCGCCGGCAGCGGTGTACAACTCGTCGGGAATCAACGCCCCGAGACCGGCCCCGGACTCGACGACCACGTCGACGCCCTTGCCGATCAAAGCGGACACAATTTTCGGCACCAATGCGACCCGACGCTCACCATCACTCGATTCTCGAGGGACGCCGACCGTCGGACGCACTTGTGCGCTCTTCGATGTTTCCATTTTCCATTACCTTCTGCGGTTGGTGGTTCGCCTGCTGCGACGAGCGGCAACCAGCATGTGATGAGCGGAAGATGACCCGCTTTTGGGTGAATGGTGACTGATAGTAGCCAGAGTTACCGCGGCGTAGGGAAACCGACGACGCACTTTCTCCATCTGAATCGAGTCCGAACAGTATGTTTGGACATACCTTGAGAAGCCTACTGTGGCGCCGATCACACTCGAATGGCGGGCTATTCCACTATTTGAAACGGCCGAAAGACGAAAAGGCATGAAATGACGCGCCGAATAATCATCGTCGAGGGAGTTTACGAACCGGCTTCCGAATGTAACGCCGTCGGGCTTCTCATCGACCAACTCTGGCCGCGCGGCGTCAAACGCGAAAACCTGCAGTACGCATCGCACCGGCATCGGATTCTCGACCCGTTGTTCTACTGACAGCAAGCAAGGACCTGCCATACAGCCACGCGCAGGTCCTTGCCGACTATCTCGCAGAATTACTCTGATGTCCTAGTATTTCACCGGAGGATCAACTGCTCACATATTGAGACCGCAACTTGTGCTTTACGAGCTTTCCTGTCGCGGTCCTAGGCAATTCGTCGGCAAAGTCGATGCTTCTCGGAGCTTTGAAATGTGCAACCTGGCTGCGAACGTATTCCAGCAATTCCTCGGCGACATGGGCACTCGGCTCGACTCCCTCCGCCAGTTGGACAACCGCCTTGACCTGTTCGCCCATTTCTTCATCGGGAACACCGATGACCGCCACGTCGAACACTTTCGGATGCAAGGTAAGGATGTTCTCGGACTCCTGCGGATAGATATTGACGCCACCAGAGATAATCGTGAATGCCGCACGATCGGTCAGATAAAGGAAACGCTCGGAGTCGATATAGCCGATATCTCCACTCGTCGTCCACGTCGGATGATCCGGATGCTGCGCGGCAGCCGTTTTCTCGGGGTCGTTGTGGTACCGGAATGGCAGAGTCTCCCGCTCCCAGAACACGGTACCGATCTCGCCGACCGGAAGATCACGCCCGGCGTCGTCACAGATGTGCACGATCCCCATCACTCCGTCACGACCGACGGAACCCGGATGCGCCAAGGCCTGCTCGCTGTTGATGAAGGTGGCGCCCGAACCCTCGGTCGAGGCGTAGTACTCGTGGATCACCGGCCCCCACCAGTCGATCATTGCCGCCTTCACTTCAGGCGGACAAGGAGCAGCAGCATGAATGGCGACCTTCACCGTCGAAACGTCGTAACGATCGCGGGTCTCCTTCGGAAGTTTCAACATTCGAACGAACATCGTCGGTACCCACTGACTGTGCGTCACAGCGTATTTACCGATCAACTCCAGCGCGGTTTCGGCTTCGAATGCATCCATCAAGATCACGGTTCCGCCGACCGAATTGATCACGCCACAAAAGCGCAGGGGCGCCGCGTGATAGACCGGAGCCGGGCACAAATAGACTGTGTCGGAATCGAACCCGTACATCGGCGCGAACACCGCGGTGTACGGATCCATGGTGGCGTCCACCTCGCCCTCCGGAAGGTCTCCCTTGATCCCCTTCGGCCTGCCGGTGGTTCCGGACGAGTACAACATGTCAGCCCCACGTGGCTGCGAGTCGAGTGGATCGGCGGACTGAGCATCGACCGCATCCTCGTAGTCGTCGAAACCCTCGAGGGCGCCGCCGTACACCAATCGGTGACGCACGCGCGGAATCAGCTTCTCGTCCAACGGAACTGCTGTCGACGCCTGACCCGACGCCACCAGAATTGTCGCCTCGCAGTCGTCGACGATGTAGGCGGTCTCCGCAGCCGTGAGATGCCAGTTCACCGCAGTGATGTAGAGACCTGATCTCAATGCTGCCCAGTACACCTCGAACGCCCGGAGATCGTTGTTCGAGATGAGAGCGACGTGGTCCCCAGGCTTGGCACCGACACTTCGGAAGTATCGCGCCAACTGCGTCGACCGTTCGTCGAGTTCCCGGTAGGTGATGGACTCACCCGTCGCCGGGCGAATGACGGCGGGCTTGTCCGGCGTGGACTGGACAAAATTTCCTGGAAACACGAAGACTCCTCTGTCGGTGACGACAACGCCGCGTGAGCCTGCTTCGGCGTCGACAATCCTGGTCTACCACAGGAACTCTGCCTCCCTCGGATGTTTGGCGACACCGACTCGAAGCATGGGAATGCCCGCTCACTTATCCGGCGCGACATACAGTGAGGAGAACCGCACCGTCCGAAACAGGAGATGTCCGCATGAGTGGTTGGCCCCAGGACGCAGTAGTCGACGCGTTGACCGAGGAATGGAAAGTCATCGACGCACTGCTTGCCGAACTCGACGGTGACCAGTGGTTGGCACCGTCCAACCTTCCGGGGTGGACGGTTCATGACATCGTGTCCCACCTGATCGGTACGGAATCACTGCTCGCGGGCATCAATCCGCCGTCGATCGACCTGGACGTGCACGCATTGCCTCACGTCCACAACGAGATTGCGGCGTTCAACGAGCGCTGGGTCGAAGGCCTGAGGCGGACGCCGCACGCGGACTTGTTGGCCCACTATCGCGATATCACCGCCACGCGAGCCGACGCTCTTCGCTCGATGACGGGCGCAGACTGGGACGCCGAGACACAAACACCGGTCGGTCTTGCGCCCTATGGCCGGTTCATGCGTATTCGGACCTTCGACTGTTGGATGCACGAACTCGACATCAGAGATGCAGTCGGCATTCCAGGCGAGGAAGGCGGATTGCGCGCGGAGACTGCATTCGGCGAAATCACCAGCGCGCTCGGATTTGTCGTCGGGAAACGAGGAAAGGCACCCGAGGGAGCACGGATCACTTTCGAACTCGAAGGGCCACTTGCCCGTTCACTTCACATCTCGGTCGATGCGCGTGCAACGCTCGTCCCGGAGCTGGACGGCCCGGCGACCACGACCATCTCGATGAGCTCACCGCTCTTCACCCGGATTGCCGGTGGCCGCGTCCAGGCGTCCGATCACCGAACCGACATCTCGCTTCGCGGTGACACCACCGTGGGCGCACGCGTCGTCGACAATCTGGCGTTCACGATTTGAGAGCTGGGCGGGTAGGTCGCGAAGGTACTGAGAAGTGAAACTGTTTCTCTCGTCCTACCGTTTCGGCGACCACCGCGAGGCTTTTGTCGATCTTGTAGGCCGCGGCGCACGCATAGCGGTGATCGCCGCGGCTGCAGATTCGTGGCCCGTCAATGCCCGCAGTTCGGCAGTGACAAGCGAATTGACTCCACTACGGGCCGCGGGCTTCACGGCAGAGGAAGTTGACGTCCGAGACTTCCTGGGTGCAACGGAAGCACTCGAAGTCCGACTTCGCGAATTCGACTGTCTGTGGGTTCGCGGCGGAAACACGTTTGTCCTGCGAGCTCAGCTAGCCCGAAGCGGCGCAGATCGGGTCATAGAGATGCTGGTTCGTTCGGGCCTCGTGGCCTATGCGGGATACAGCGCGGGAGCGTGTCTGGTGACTCCGACTCTGATCGGGCTCGACGCGTCGGACGACCCCGCTGAAGTCACGCCTACGTGCGGTATCGACCCGATCTGGTCCGGGCTCGCGCTGGTCGACTTCGCGATAGTGCCGCACGGCGGCGATTCGTTACTCGAAGATCCGCAGGTGACCGCGCGGACGGTCGCAGCGCTGACCACTGCTGGCGCGCAATTCACCGTGCTTACTGATCAAGAGGTGATAGTCGTCGACCGCTGATCTGACGCAGACGGTTGATCTTGACGCAGACTGGGGAGTCGACTCGGCCCGGCTGGATCAGCCGTGCTCTGCCACCGCGGTTCCGGCTGCCGGCGACTGACGCTCTAGCCTCGTCCACGCAATCTCCCAGCGCTTGACCGAGACCTCGTCGGCGTCCTCGAGAAGGGCGTCGAGGAGCAGGCGCGGATTTTCGCGCCATGCCAGTTCGGCGGCATGGACCTCCGCAGCCGAGAACAACCCGGACGCCTCGAGATCGCGAATCCACTCGCAGATCTCGCCCCGGTGGATCCGTGCGATGGTCTCGTATCCCAGACCTTCGTCAAGGAAGTCGTACGAAAAAATTGCGGCAAAGTAACTGTTCGACTCACGCTGCCCGAAAATCATGTGCGTTCCTTCCTCGAAGTTGTCCGACGAAGACTCGAAATCGAACCGTTGCGAAGCCGCGCCAAAGTTTTTTTGGCGAAGTTGTAACGCTTCTTCTATCCCCGACGATTCAAACGCTAACCCCCCAAGCGGGTCTTTGGGATCACGTCCGAGAAACGATCTGATGACCAAGGCAATACCCCTGGGGTTTCCGGGCGCTCGCACCCTTCGTCGGCACGCAATCAGCGCCCCGCTGACCTGCAATTTGCCCGTTTCAGGTCCTCCACTTAATCCATCCGAACAGACGACAAAAAACTTTGTGACGAGTCCCACATATTGGGATGTTTACGATCGCGATGCATATGTATCACCCAATGTGGGCACAAAAGTACGGGCAAATCGGCACGTACAGACCAGTTTTCTTCCTGATCCGACACGACCAAGGCCCCTTGAACGGTCGTCCAGTTGTAGTTGCGCTAAGTAACGGAACTCACGCCGGCAAGCGATATTGCGGACCGCCTGCCAGGTAGCGTGGCTCCACAGAACGCAGACGCGGCGCGCCGCAACCGGCCGCCCTTTCGAAACGGAGCCCGAAGATGACCGAGACAGTGGCGCACAACTCCGCGGAAACGCGCTTCGAGATCCGTGTCGACGGCGAACTGGCCGGTTTTGCCGAGTACTCGGACCATTCCGGTGTCCGTGATTTCCACCACACGGTGACGTACCCACAGTTTCGCGGGCGCGGGCTTGCCGCCATCGTGGTGCGGGAAGCGCTCGATCAGACCCGGAACGAGGGATTGAAGATCCTTCCGACGTGCTCGTACGTCGAGAAGTTTGTTGCAGAGAACCCCGTTTACCAGGCATAACCAAACGAGGACGGTCCGCGAAAAATCACTCGCGGACCTGCAACCCCCGCTGCTAGCGTCGATGGTGCCGTCGTCGAAACTCTCGAAATCCTGGTCGGCACCATCTCGGGGAAGGAAAGAACGTGGTCGCCTCAGCAGATCGGCGCCCACCTGCATCCGAGGACGTAGTTACCCCCAGCTATCTCCCTCTCGTCCTCGTCAATCTCGCGACGCTGTTCTCGGCGATCGGCAACGGTATCGCCATCGTCGTACTCCCCTGGCTTGTTCTCGAACGAACCGGCAGGGCTACCGACGCGGCGATAGTTGCCGGCGCAGCAGCCATTCCGTTACTCGTGTCGAGCCTGTTCTCGGGGACATTCGTCGACAAATTCGGACGCCGTCGAACGTCGATGATTTCCGACGCTCTTTCGGCGATGTCCGTAGCGGCGATCCCGATCATCGCGGCCACCGCGGGCTTGACGATCCCGGTGATCGCGGCGTTGGCCGCGCTCGGTGCGGTGTTCGACCCCGCCGGAATGGCGGCGAGGGAGTCCATGCTGCCTGCAGCAACTCGGACAGCCAAGTGGAAGCTCGATCGCACCAACAGCGTGTATGAGGCCAATTTCAACGTCGCATATCTGATCGGCCCTGGCATCGGCGGTGTCCTGATCGCAACGATCGGGGCGGTGAACACGCTCTGGGTGACGGCGGCTGGTTTTGTGTTCTCGATCGTCGTGGTTGCCTTCATCCGCCTTCCTGGCGCCGGAGTCCCCGAACACGAACATCGTCCGAAATCGATCTGGCACGGCACACTCGACGGTCTTCGGTTCGTCTGGAACAACAAACTGCTGCGCACTCTGGCGCTGATCGACATGGCCGTCGTCGCGCTCTACATGCCGGTGGAGAGCGTCGTGTTCCCGGTGTACTTCACAGAGTTGGATCAACCGGCGCAACTCGGATCGGTGCTGATGGCATTGGCGATCGGCGGCATCATCGGCTCTCTCGCCTACGCTCCGCTGGCACCGATCATGTCCCGGCGACTGATCATGATTTTTGCCGTTGCCGTTCTCGGCATAGCGATGCTTGCCATGGCGCTTCTACCTCCGCTGTGGGTGATCCTCGTGCTCGCCGGACTGCAGGGGCTCGTCTACGGACCAGTCGGCCCGATCGCCAACTACGCCATGCAGACGCACAGCCCGGAGCACATGCGCGGACGCGTCGTCGGTGTCATGACGTCGACTGCCTACGCCGCCGGCCCGCTGGGTTACCTCGCGGTCGGCCCTCTGCTCGATCAACTCGGAATCGCGTCGACCTTTGTGGCCCTGTCGATTCCGATCATCCTGATCGCCGCAGTCTGTGCCTCCCTGCCGGTGCTTCGCGAACTGGATCGTCCGCGACACTCGACCGACGTCAGTTGAACCCCATCACGTCGTTTCCCCAGGCGACGCGCAGTCCGTGATCGGGGTCGCTGACGAGGGTGTCGGCCGAGTCGATCAACAGCGTCGACCGCTTCTCTTCCTCGTACGGCGCCCAGTGCTTCGAACCGTCGAGAGCTGCCGGCACGGCATGCCGCGCGAAGGCCAGCCATCGCCGTTGAATACGGCCGGCTACCTCCATCGCAGCCTTCCGTCCACCCAGCCAGAACGTGGGGTCGACGTTCAGTGTTCCGAAATTGCCGAATACATAAGGTAATTCGGTCGCGTGGCCCGCACCGATCCGCGCCGCCTTGAGCATCGGCGTCGCGTGATCGAAGCGGTAGACCCATGTAGGGGAATGCCTGCATTGAGCGTCGGCGATCCACAGAGTCGGCATGCGAAACGCCGCGTCCCGCGACAGTGCGAGCGCGCCACTCGGTTTCGCGTGATCAGGGTAAGCCGACATGATCTCGGCAAGTTTGGTCGCGGAGATGTCGGGGTGATCATCCGCCAGCAGTTGCAGCATGGCCTCGACCGACTGCGCGCTCACCGGCATCAGCGGAGACTTCATGAACTTGAAGATCGACGCCTCGTCCTTGTTGGAACCGATGATCAGTGGGATTCGGTGCGCGTAACCCTTCTGGAAAGCCGCAACCGGGTAGTGCGGCACCAGATCACGATCGACAACGGGTGCCATCGCCAAAGTTCCCGGAATCCGGGTCGGAATTTCGTTGACCAGGTCATCGCTTGCCTTGACGAGCAGTTCCAGATCCGTGGTCAGCAGATCGCCTGCGTCTTCAGGGTCGATCGAAAGCAGTTCGAGAAACCGCTCCGCCACGGTCTTGGCGCGCTCGGCCCCGTAGACGGAGGTCGCGGGAGGACTCTGGGCAATCGCACGATGGAACAGACCTTCGGCGCTCGGACAGGTCATGAGCGTCGTGATGGATCCTGCGCCGGAGGACTCACCGAACACGGTCACCGCACTCGGGTCACCCCCGAAGGCGTCGATGTTGTCTCGAACCCATTCGAGTGCCGCAATCTGGTCTCGCAGACCACAGTTCGATTCGAAAACGGTATCCGCGGTGGAGAATCCAGACAGGTCCAGGAATCCGAGGGCACCGACGCGATAGTTGAAGGAGACGAGAACGACGTCACCGGTTTCAGCCAGATGACGGCCGTCGTAGATCGTTTGGGCGGCGGACCCGAGGCAGTAGGCGCCGCCGTGAATCCACACCATCACCGGTCGCGGCGTGCCGTCGGGGCGCGGGGCCCACACGTTGATCGACAAGCAGTCCTCGTCGATTTTGAAGGCCCGGTCGATCGGAACCGCCGGACTCTGGCCCTGCGGCGCGATCGGCCCGAACTCACGACAGTCGCGCACCCCGTCCCACGGCTCAGCGGGTTGCGGCGCGCGGAATCTCCGTTCACCCACCGGCGCTGCTGCGTAAGGCATGCCCTTCCACGCGAATATTCCGCCATCCGGATACCCGCGGGCTTCTCCGCCGCGGGCACGGATCACGAGTGTTCCGTCCTCGCCAAGATTTGGTCGAACGTCGGTCTCCATGTCTGAATCCCCTCCCGACCCGCGCGTGTGGCAAACAAGACCAAACGTACCAACATAAGGCCGATGTGCGTCGACTACTCAACTGCCAGGTAGGCGCCGACGAAGCAGAGGCTCGGTGTTAAGGTCGCCTAGTTCTGACACGGGGTGCTCCGCATGGGCGGGGCTGAGAACACACCCGGGAACCTGATCAGGTAATGCTGACGAAGGGATGTCATGGCTACTACGCAGCCTGCATACAATTCTGCCGAAAACTCGGTGGCCACAGCGCCGTCGACGGATCGGTTCACCGATCGACTCTGGGCCGAGACGAAGGTCCTCCGCGAGTCGATCGACTCACTGGAGTTCCTCAAACGCCTCGGCGACGGAACATTGCCTCTCGACGCGTTCCGCACGTACATCGAGCAGGACAAGCTTTATCTCGAGGGGTATTCGAAAGCGTTGTCCCTGGTCGCGGCCCACGCCCCGGATCCGCAGTCCGCGGGCTTCTGGTCGAATTCCGCGTCCACGGCAGCGACAGTGGAATCTGCGCTTCACGACGGACTTCTCACCGGTGGAATTCTTCCAGCGGGATCGGGAAGGCTCGAGCATTCGCAGGCCTGCCTGGGATACGTCTCGTATCTGACGGCGACTGCGGCAACTGCGCCTTACCCGGTCTCCGCAGCGGCAGTACTCCCCTGCTTCTGGATCTACGCCGAGGTCGGCCGCGATCTTGCCGCTTCAGCGCGCGAGGTACTCGACGCCGATCCGTCGCATCCGTACGCACAGTGGGTCACGACGTACGACGCACCCGAATTCCACGAGTCGGTGGCGCAGGCCCGCGTACTGGTCGATGCTGCTGCCGAAGCAGCCACCGAGACAGAGCGTGAGGCGATGAGTGAAGCATTCCGCATCGCCAGTCGCTACGAGTTGATGTTCTGGGATTCCGCACTCCACCAGCAGCCTTGGCCGGCGTCGTGATGTCGTTTGCGGCGCTGCGCCGCACACTTGCGACCTCTGCCGCGATCGCAGCCGCATTCACAGTTCTGACCGGATGCGCCGCTGACACCGGCGCTTCCGACGGGACCATTCGGTTCGCACTCGACTGGACCCCGAACACGAACCACACCGGTTTGTACGTTGCACTCCAAGAGGGCTACTTCGAGGACGCCGGTCTGGACGTCTCGATCCTGCCGTACAACAACACCTCTCCCGACACCCTGGTCGACGCCGGCAACGCGGAGTTCGGCATCAGCACACAGAGTCAGGCCACGTTCGCCCGAGCGGCCGGCGCCGCCACGACGTCCGTCATCGCGCCACTTCAGCACCGCGCCACCGGCATCGGTGTGAAGGCGGATCGTGCGGACATCACGCGCCCGCGTGATCTCGACGGAAAGACGTACGCCGGGTTCGGCGATCCCGGCGAAGTCGAAACGCTGCAGCAGATCATCCGCAACGACGGCGGGACCGGGAACTTCACGACGGTCACGCTCGGTACGTCCGCGTACGAAGCCGTGTACTCGGGCCAGGCCGATTTCACGGTCTCCTACTTTGCTTGGGAAGGCCTCGAGGCGGAGCGAAACGGAACTCCGATGCGGTACTTCCAGTACACCGATTACGGCTTCCCCGATGCATATTCGATCGTGATCAACGGCAACCAGCAGTGGTTGAAGGACCATCCCGACGAGGCACGCAAGTTCGTCAAAGCCGTTCAACGCGGATATCAGACTGCTGCCGACAACCCGGACCAGGCCGCGCAGGATCTCATCGACGCGAACCCCGGAGCTTTCACCGACGAAGACCTCGTCCGTGACAGTCAGCGGATGCTCGCCGCCGACTACATGAAAGACGCCAACGGCGTCGTCGGTACGCAGAATCTCGAAACCTGGTCGGGTTATTCGGGATTCCTCTTCGACAACGGATTGCTCGCCGGACCCGACGGGAAGCCGCTGACCCAGAAGCCGGACTGGTCGGAGTACTTCACCAATGAGTATCTCGACGCGTCCTGACGCGAGCGGACGGCTGGTCTCGGCCATGCGGCGGGCGCTTCCCGCGCTCGCCGTGGTGGTGCTCCTCGTAGCGGCGTGGCAGATCTACGTCGAGATCAGTGGGATTCGGCCGCAGGTACTTCCGTCTCCTGGTCGCGTTCTGTCCCAAGGGTGGGACAATCGCGAGATCATCTCCGGCCACGCCTGGTCGACATTGCAGGTCACGTTGGTCGGCTTCACTGTTTCATTGGTGTTGGCCTGGATTCTTGCTGTGGTCGTGGACTTTTCGCCGTGGTTGTCACGCGCGCTGGTACCACTTTTTGTCGTCTCGCAGACGCTGCCGATCATCGCCATCGCGCCGCTGATGATCATCTGGTTCGGCTTCGGGTTGTTGCCGAAGGTGTTGGTGATCGCACTTGCGACGTTCTTCCCCATGACCATCGGACTCATCGAGGGATTTGCCGCGGCCGATCGGGAAGCGGGCGCTCTGCTGCGCAGTATGGGCAGCACTCGCTGGCAGGAGTTCCGATACGTTCGCCTTCCTTCGGCAATTCCGCGATTCTTCACTGCCCTGCGCATCGGCATCACGTATGCGGTCGTGGGTGCGGTGTTCTCCGAATACGTCGGCGCTACTTCCGGTTTGGGTATCTACATGAGCACCCAGAAGAACTCCTTCCGCACCGACCTGGTGTTGGCGGCCGTACTGGTGACCGCGTTGATCAGCGTCACGCTGTACTTGCTGACGTTCGCCATCGAGCGCATCGTTGCACCATGGGCGATGAACGAAAGGTCGCGGACATGACTGACCCGATGGTCGAGGATGCAATGGTCGAAATCCAGGACCTGACCAAGAGGTTCGACACGGCCGGAGAATCGCGTCTCGTACTCGATTCGGTGTCCTTCCGCGCCGACGCGGGCGAATTCGTGTCGGTGATCGGGCCGAGCGGCTGCGGCAAGAGCACGATCTTCAACGTCCTGGCCGGGCTCGAATCCCCGACCTCGGGTTCAGTCCGTGTAGGCACGCGCGCAACTGAATCCGAAGCAGCCGCCGAGGTGCACACCGCATACATGCCGCAGAAGGATCTCCTGTTCCCTTGGCGCTCGGTACTGGACAACACGGCCCTCGGTTTGGAAGTGCAGGGAGTCGGCAAGAAGGAAGCACGCGAGCGCGCTCGTGAGTTGTTCCCCGCGTTCGGCCTGTCCGGATTCGAGGACGCCCGGCCGTCACAGCTGTCGGGCGGTATGCGCCAGCGAGCGGCGATGCTGCGCACCGTTGTTCAGGGCAAACCTGTCCTGCTGCTCGACGAGCCGTTCGGCGCGCTGGACTCGTTGACCCGCACCGAGATGCAGGCTTGGCTGCAAGACGTGTGGCAGCAGTACCGGTGGACCGTGCTGATGATCACCCACGATATTCGTGAAGCGATCTATCTGTCCGACCGCGTGATCGTTCTGTCTGCGCGTCCGGCAACGGTCAGGTGCGTAGTCGACGTTCCCTTGCCGAGACCACGCGAGCTGGACATGATCACCACGCCCGAGTTCGCCGACGTCGAGCGTGAACTGCTTGCCGTTCTCCACGACGAGACGCGCAAGTCGCTACGCCCCTAGCGGTTACTGATAATGCAGTAGTTACTGATAATGCGCTGAGAGAGTTTCGAGTTCACCTGGAGTTCAGGAGAATGCGCACCGAAACCTGACGAGGTCACGTACCATGATCCGGCACTTTCACCCAAAACGCCTTAATATCAGCAAGATCCGAACGCTCGACACGCAGTCCGTCAACGCTGCACAATTCTCCGTACTCTTCGGTAACGTACACTCGGTCGCCTACGAGACCAACGGCCAGAAGGTAACTGGACGGTAAAGCGGAATCGTGGAGGCACAGTCATCGCAACAGATTTGGAAAGGGACAGCGTGAGCACACTGCAGTCAGGTCAGAGCCTCGGAGTCGGCCAGGAACTCAAGTCCGACAACGGCGCATACACCCTCACCTTGCAGGACGACGGCAACCTGGTTCTGTCCGAGGGCGGACAGGCTGTTTGGGCCGCAGGCACCAACGGATCCGGCGCCAACCGCGCCGAGGTGCAGACTGACGGAAACTTCGTCATCTACAAGGACTCCGACGCCGTGTGGGCATCGCAGACCGCAGGCAACGACGGTGCCTCCCTCTCGGTTCAGGACGATCGCAACGTCGTTCTGTCCGCCGGTGGAAATGCTCTGTGGTCTTCGGACACTGCAATCGAGGCTCCGGCCGCCGAGGCTGCCCCGGAGCCCGCTCCGGCACCGGAGCCCGAGCCTGCACCCGCCGCTCCGGCAGCGCAGAGCTACACCGTCGAAAGCGGCGACACCCTGTGGGCAATCGCCGAGCGTTTCTACGGTGACGGCAACCAGTACCAGCGCATCGCGGATGCAAACGGCATCCCGAACCCGGATCTCATCAACGCCGGTCAGGTACTGACGATCCCCGCCTGATTCACTGCTTGACCTGGCCCTGGGTGCCGACGTCCGCGTCGACACCCGGGGCCTTTTGTGTTCTACGCCACATAGATTCGCGTCCTGCCCAGCAGGCCCTGATACTCCATTGCGGCATCTTTTCGCCTACAGTACTTCCGTACTGCTCCCGAAGGACAGGTGTGCATGAAAGACAGAACAGTCATGATCGGCGCTGTCGCAGTGGCCGCTCTCTCTCTGACATCAGGCCTCGTTTTCGGCGGAGCAGCCGGCGCATTCGGTTCCGGCGGCCCTGTGGTGAAGCCTCCCGCTCTGGTCTCGTCGGTTTCCGTGGAGTCCGTCGCCGGGATCG
This sequence comes from Rhodococcus sp. UFZ-B548, assembly GCF_903819475.1. Taxonomy (NCBI): domain Bacteria; kingdom Bacillati; phylum Actinomycetota; class Actinomycetes; order Mycobacteriales; family Nocardiaceae; genus Rhodococcus; species Rhodococcus sp. UFZ-B548. The sequence continues at coordinate 57,374 of NZ_CAIJDS010000027.1, read as the reverse complement.
AACCGGCCGCGTTCTACAGCTCGGTTGCAGTTCCCACGGTTGTCATCCCGCCGACGCCGACCTGGCGAATCGCCGACGAGACGACTGCTCCTCGTAATCAGCCGCTGGTGGTGACCGCGACAAGCACGAGCTCCGCTACGTCCACTACGACTGCAACGAGTACGACAACACCGGTCTCGTCCACGACCACCGCGTCGGCTACAGCGACCTCGTCACCGACCGCGACAGCCACGACCACCAAGACCAGCACCACCCCAGTTGTCACGACCGGGTCCACGCCGCCCGTCGTCGAGGTCTCGCCCGTTCTCGCCGGATAGTCATCGCCCTTTCGCCTGCATACCGCCTGGCGTGACGGCGGTTACAGGCACACTTCAGTCGCCGCTCTCAAATACCCGATCTACCTGCGACAACCTTCCTAGTCGTCACGGTTCGTGGCCCGCTGCAATCCGGTCGACCGGAAAAGGACAGCAGCATTGTCGGGACCTCGCGATACCGTATAGGTCTGAGCTTTTGCGGAAGGAGGTGGCTGATGAGCGCAATGGGCTTCGATCTCGATGTCAGTGTCGACCGGGCATGGGCAGAATTTCAACGTCGCCTCGGCGATCACATTTCCATCATGGTCGACGGCGACGTGCTTGCCGTGGAATCGTCCACCGGCGACTTCGATCCAGCTGACGGCGCAGCGCCATGTGTTCAGTTCCTCGTGTGGGACGAGAACACAGTCCGCTGCGAGGTTCCTTCCAACGACTTCCTTCATCCGCGCTATCGACTCGAAGATGCCGACGAACAAAAGTTGATCGCACTCGGCTGGAATCCGCCTTCCGAGAATCTCGAGGATCCGAACAACTCCCCAGCCTTCTGCGTCGACAAGGCGCAGAACTGGGCCGATCAGCTCGCAGCGATGACTGTCGCTGCGTTCCGTGATGTGTTCGGTGTGCAGCACCCGGCTTTTCTATCCAGCGATCTCACCGGCAACGAGCAGACTCCGGATTTCGATCCGTCGGTTGTCGAGTCGACAGAACTTCCGACACTCGACCCCACCGCGGCCTACATGCCCAACGACGTCGACCACCTCAAAGAGTTGGTCACTCTCGCTTTGCTTCCCATGCTCGGCACGCTTCCCGAGCGGGACAGCGACGGCGACATACCAATTCGGGTCGGTTCGACTGTCATGTTCGTCGGTCCGCTTTCCGAGTCCATGGACGTGCAGTTGTTCTCCCCACTCGTTCAGGACATCAGCAACCGCACTCGTGCAGCCGAGGTCATCGCCGATCTCAACCGCAAATGGTCGCGCATCAAGTTCGTCTTGATCGACGACCGTCTGTCGGTGTTCCTCGAGGTGGCGGGCTCACCATTCGTTCCCAAACAACTCACCGATACATGCGCAGCCTTGACGTCGTTCCTGCGTACCGTGGACGACGAGTTCGCCGCACGCGTCGGCGGAGACCTCTTCTTCGCGAACAAGAGCGGTGACTCCTCCTCGCTGCAGCCCGATCTGACGGCCGAGGACCTGCCTCCCGAACTCGAGACCCTGCTGCATCTCGATCTGGACGTGGCCGAGGATCTCGACGCGGTAGCCGATGTCTGCGGGCGCGATCGCGATCTGATTCTTCAGCTCCTCCACATCAGTAACGAATGGCAGATTCAGCTCCGCAGTCAGGCGGTGGACGCCCACAGTCGCGGGGACGCCGAAGAGGCTGCAGGATACGAGGATCAGGTCGGCGGGTGGGAACTCATGGTCGACCGTCTGCGCGGGGCTTTGCGACTGGTGGTCCTGCCCAATTCTCGAACCGAGACGCCGGCAAAGCCGCAACCTGAGCAGATGGGCCTGTTTGCCGATCCCTTGCAACAGAGTCTCTTCGACGATCCGTCCTGACACCACGGATCGCCTTCCCTCTATTCGAAGTGGGATTTGAAGATCTGTCCGTGGACGCCCACGGTTCGATCGACTACCTGCGAGACCGTGAAATCCGCTGCGGCAGAAAGATAGGCGTAGGCCGTCGCTCGATCCATTCCGCGATCATGCTCGAGGAAGTCGAGCGCGTTGACCACCGCGCGCCGCATGGCGCCGTTGAGGTCACTGTTCTGCCCATCGACCGAACCGTTGGGGTCGGACAGGCCGATCGGAATCCAGGCCTCCTCGGTCTCGGCGAACGGGTATCCGAAAGCCACCGATGGAGCGTCACCGGAATCCTTCTTGCACACGCTGAGTCGGAACGTGCCGCGCAGCGATCCTTCCATCGCCGTCAGCGCCGCCTCACCGTCGCCCATGGCCATGTGTGGGTCACCGACGTAGAAGAGGGCGCCTTCAGCGAATACCGGCAAATAGAAGGTTGATCCGACACCGAGATGCCTGATGTCGATGTTTCCGCCGCCCAGGGTCGGAGGAATGGAGTTCGACGACGGGGACGTCGGGTCGGCATCCGAGGAATAGGCAACTCCCATCATTCCCATGAAGGGCCGCAGGGGAAACCGCACCTTCGACTGTCCGAAAGGCATCACGCCCTTGCCGTCTTCGATCGCCGTGAAAGTGGAAACACCGCCGTACTTCAACGGGTCCTTGGTCGCGCGCCCGTCTGTGGCGACCGGCGGCATGACTTCGTCCAGAGTGATTCCCGCTGGAGCGGTTCCGTCTGCTGTGACGGCGAGAGCGCCCTTGCCATGTCTGCTCGACACAACGCCGTACGGCACGCGGGGAATGGCTTCGAGAGTCTCGATCTTGAGTACGTCTCCAGGCTGGGCGCCTTCGACGAAGACCGGGCCGGTGACGACGTGCGGTCCGTCCTTGTCGAAGTTTCGTTCGGTTCGGTTGTATTCGGCCGCAACGGCAATCGCATCTTCGAGCACGTCCTTCTCGGAAACGCCTTTGCTACCGAAGTATTCGAGAGGATTGCGCCCTTGATCCTCGAGAATTCCCTCGTGCGAGAGGGCGTCGATCGTGACGGTCTGGCCCGACTTCATCCGCATCACCTCGCGGGTGTGGATGTTGGGCACATAACCCCACATGACGTCCGACGGATCCGAACTCAGATAGTGATCGCCACTGACGTTTCCACTGCCCGGTTGCAGAATCGGAATGCCATCGGCGAACGGTAGTGCAGAGGAGGACGATCCAGCCGGTGACGCGTTCGAGTGCGCGCATCCCGAAGCCACACCGGCAACTCCTACGCCCGCACCGAGGGCAGCGACTGCCCTCATGAATCCGCGTCGGCCAAGACCTTTCGTCAGGTCCTCGGCTGCGTTGCGGGCAAGAGTGTTTTCCATCGAGATTCCTCCGGAGTGCGTGACGATGTGCGACTGCGAAGAAAGCTAGACCCGATTTGTTACTCGTTCATTACCATTTCATGGCAAGGAAATACCGCTGACTGAGAATGAATTCAGCGACGGCGAAGCCGCCAGAGCGAGGTCGTCTCTCGTGCCCGGGCAGCGTGAAGCGCATCGGTTCGGTCACTGACCTTTGCGTGCGTCGGTTTGACGTCGATGCGATCGACAACAGTGAGCCCACCGGCCGCAATCAGGTCGTGTAGTTCGGATCGCGTTCGGAGACCGAGGTGTTCGGCAATGTCCGAGAGGATCAGCCACGCTTCTCCCCCATCGTCCAGATGCGCTGCGACACCAGTCAGGAAGCCCTTCAGCATCGCTCCAGCAGGGTCGTAGACGGCGTATTCGATGGGCGAGGTGGCCTTGGCCGGAATCCAGGGAGGATTGCAGACCACCAACGGAGCGGTGCCTTCGGGAAAGAGGTCTGCTTCCACCACATTCACCTGATCGCCGTAGCCAAGCCGCGACAGGTTGGTGCGCGCGCATTGCAATGCCCGGGGGTCCTGGTCGGTGGCCGTCACTGTCTGAACTCCACGCCGCGCCAGGACGGCAGCAAGAACGCCGGTACCTGTTCCGATATCGAAAGCAGATTCCGTCGACGGTAGCGGAGCAGACGCGACAAGATCGACATACTCCCCGCGGACGGGTGAGAACACTCCGAAGGCGGGATGCACTCGTGCGTCGAGAGCCTCGATGAAAACACCTTTGCGGTGCCACTCGTGAGCGCCGATCGCGCCGAGGATGTCACGCAACGAGCGGACCGAAGGCTCACCGGTAATCCCGAAGGCTTCGGTCAACGCTACTTGCGCGTCCGGGGCTCGCCGGAGTGGAATCGACAGATCCGCATCCAAGGGAATGAGCAGCATGCCGAGGATCTGCGCGCGGCGTCCTTGGGTCTGCCGGTGGAGATGGAAGGCTTTGGCTGGGTCGTCGGACGCTCGGCGCGGCTTGCGGTCGATGCGCGACGCGACGGCCTTGGTCAGTTGGCGAGCGTTCTGAAAATCTCCGCGCCACAACAACGCCGTGCCTTCGCAAGCCAAGCGATAGGCGTCGTCGGCCTTCATCGTGTCGTCGGCGACGACAATGCGCTTGGGCACCGGGGCGTTGCTCGTCGAACCCCAACGGGCCGATTGCTCGGCGTCGTTCTCGGTCCACACTGCGAATTGTTCAGTCATGTAAGCCCTTCCGGCGTCCGACGCATAGCGGCCGGTCTACCGGCTGATGTGGTCCAGATCTGCAAAATCTGCTCGTCTGGTGTCCACACTAGTCGGGACCGGCCGCACTACATGACTGCGAGAGGGATGTCAGCCCTTGGCGACGCGAGCCGCCTCGGCGATCCGAGCCTCGGCGACCGCGTCAGCAGCCTCGCCGGCGAGGATCCCGTCGTTCTTCGACTTCGCGAAGATCTCGGTGACCGTGTCGAAGATCTTCTCGACCTTGAGCTTGACCTCTTCGGCCGAGTTGCCCTTCAGCTCGCCGGCAACCTGGATGAGGCCGCCGCCGTTGGCGACGTAGTCGGGGGTCCAGGTGATGCCGCGGTCGCGGAGGATGTTCTCGACCTCGGGCACGGTGAGCTGGTTGTTGGCAGCGCCGCAGACAACCTCGGCCTTGATCGAGCGTGCGGTCGTGTCGGTGAGGGTTGCGCCCATCGCACACGGTGCGTAGACGTCGAGATCGGCGTCGATGATGCTGTCGACGATGCTCACCTGCGGGAAGTCAGCCTTGACGCGGTCGAGTGCTCCGGCGTTGACGTCGGTCGCCAACACGGTTGCGCCGTCTGCGAGGAGAAGCTTGATGAGTTCGTAGCCGACCTTGCCTGTGCCCTCGACACCAACAGTCTTGCCTGCGAGCGACGGAGTGCCCCAATGCGACTGTGCCGCGGCGCGCATCGACTGGAATACGCCGAGGGCCGTCATCGGAGCGCTGTCGCCGGAACCGCCGACTGTAGCGTTGCGGCCGACGACGAAGTCGGTGTTACGACCGATGATGTCAAGATCGTTGGAGTTGGTTCCGACATCACCAGCGGTGATGTAGCGGCCGCCGAGGGTCTGGACGAATTTTGCGTAGGCGCCGAGCAATTCGTCGGTCTTGGCCGTTGCGGGGTCGCCGATGATGACTGCCTTGCCGCCGCCGAGGTCCACGCCGGCAACCGCAGCCTTGTAGGTCATTCCGCGCGAGAGACGCAAAACGTCTGTGACTGCGGCGGATTCGTCGGAGTACGGGTAGAAGCGCGTTCCGCCGAGCGCGGGGCCGAGCGTCGTGGAGTGGATGGCGACGATGGCCTTGAGGCCGCTCGCGGGATCCTGGAAGAAGCTCACCTGCTCGTGGGGGTAATCGCGCAGGTAGTCGGCGCGATCGAACACGCCCGCAGTGTCGTCATGGGAAACAACAGAGTTCACGGGCTCGGCGGTGAGAGTCATTGTGGGATAGACCTTTCCGAAGGATAAACGGGGTGCAGTCGAAACATTGGGACGAAATGGCCGTTGGGTACTATTGGGGACAAATAACCCAAAGAGAATCCCGCTGAGCAATTCGTGGAACCAATGCTCTGCCTGAGCTACGATTTGGTCAATGCAAATCTCTTGAACTAGTCAATTCGATCATCCAGTGACCCATATCACTGAGGAGAGGTTCACAAAGTGCTCAGCATCGACAAGCTCGACGTCCAGTTGCTCGGACTGCTCAGCAAGGACTCGAGGATGAGTGTGGCCGAGTTGGCCAACTCGTTGGGCGTCGCCCGCAACACCGTCCAGTCGCGAATGAAGCGCATGGAATCCAACGGACTTCTCACCGGGTTTCGGCCGAATCTCAATCTCCCCGAGGTCGGTATCCCAATTCAGGCATTTGTCGGTCTGGAACTCGAGCAGGGCAAGATCAGCGCAGTCGCTCGGAGTCTGACCGAGTTGCCCGAGGTGATCGAAATTCACGCCACAACCGGTCGCGAGGATTTGCTCGTTCGCGTCGCCACCTCGACGCACGCGGCGCTGCAGAAGTTGGCCGAGCAGATCGTGTCACTTCCAGGCGTCACGCATTCGACCACGACCATCGCTCTGACCAATCCCCTTCCGTATCGAATTCAGCCTCTCCTCGAGCACCTCACCAATGACGCCGGATGGGGTCGCTCGACCGCCTTCCCCCGTCAGCAGGACTAGGACGGGTGGTCGCGTCGATGCTTCCAAGTGCGCTAGTTTCATGGTTATGAGTGAGATCCAGGGACAGCGCATCGCGTTCATTCAGGCGACGTGGCATCGCAACATCGTCGACCGTGCACGCGACGGATTCACCGACGCGATCGTCGAGCTCGGCTACCCCAAGGACACGGTTGATTTCTTCGAGGTACCGGGAGCTTTCGAAATCCCGCTGCATGCTCGACGCTTGGCCAAGACCGGCCGCTACCAGGCGATCGTCGCCGCAGGTCTGGTCGTCGACGGCGGAATCTATCGGCATGACTTCGTGGCGACGGCTGTCATCGACGGTCTGATGCGCGTGCAGCTCGACACCGACGTTCCGGTCTTCTCGGTGGTCTTGACGCCGCATCACTTCCACGAGCACGCCGAGCACGTCGACTACTTCAGCACGCATTTCGTGAAGAAGGGCGCCGAGGCTGCTCGCGCGGTCGACGCCACCGTCAAGTCGTTGAAGGCCCTGCCCACCAGCTAGTCGTTACCCAAGTCTCGCTGAGTCGAATGCCATCGGCTCAGCGAGATTTTTTGTGTCTATCGAGGGGTGTCGACGCTTGCCAGTGCGGAGGCATTCGAGCCCTCGACTTCGCCGTAGCGGTCGACGCATTGCTGGAAGAAGTCCCGCATCTCGGTGACCACCTGGATGTGGCTGGTCAACGACTTCTCCAACGAATCTTCACCATCCTTAGCTTTCTTGGAGAACTTCTCGGCCAGGTTGATTCCAGATTGGAGCGTTCCCATTCCAGAAACATTCGCAATCACGAACAGATTTCTGCGCATTTGATCGAGTTCGCCAAGAAACCCTTCGCATGCCGCAACCACATCACGTGCGATGTCTGGCTCAACTTCCAGTCGCGAGTCGTCAGACCCATTGCTTCGATCAGACCCACTCACCGAGACCTCATTTCGGTAGCGTCGGTTCAAGATTGACCGACAGACGCTGCACAACAACACAACTGGACTCTTGCCGAGCCTCAGACAGCTTTCGTTCTACGTTGAACCAGATTGAGCCGTGTTCGACCGAGAAAGCAAGGTAGCAACCATTGTTGTCCCCGTCGTCGACGCGCTGATACTCGATACCACGCCGCCCACCGACATTAAGTTCCTCGAACCCTCGGAAATCAGGATTCCGTCGAACATCGTCGACGGTGTACGACGATGAATACACGGTCAAGAAATACCAGGACCCGCTCCACCCACAGATCTTCCATCCTGGCTGCTCCACGCCCGCCGCACCAGCTTCCTCGGTAGCCGGATCAAGCCCCACTTCTTCCAGAACTGAGTCCGGAATTTCCTTGCATGGATCGAACAAACCCTCTTGACCCGACGCAGGCTGCGGCGACCCTTGTACCGACGCGCCACACCCGGCTGCCAGTGCGCCCGCGAACAGAACGGCCACCACACTGCGGGCCTTCATCCGAAAGCTCACGAGCCTGGAAGGTCCTGTCCTGCAAGCATGACTGCGTTGGAAGCATCGACACCGCTGTAGCTGTCCAGACACTTCTGAAAGAAGTCCCGCATCTCGGTGACCACCTGGATGTGGCTGTTCAACGACTTCTCCAACGAATCCTCACCGCCGACGGCCTTCTTGGAGAATTTCGCGGCGAGGTCGATTCCAGATTGGAGCGTCCCCATCCCTTTAGCGTCCTTCACAACTTCTACGCTTCGAAGCGCTGCCGCCAGTTCATCGAGCAGCGCCTTGCAAGCCGAAGCCATCCTTGCAGCCGTGTCGAAATCCAAGGCGAAATGATCAGAACTCAGTCCAGTCATCGTTCCCATCCGGTCCACTCCGGGGCGAGTGCTCGCTCGCCCAAAATCAACATTGGTGCAAATCCAGCGCTATCTAGGCAAGGCGCCCAACAATGTGCGTGCGTACTCAGACGCGAGACCACACGTCGAGCCTTCCTGCTCTGCAATACCTTTCGTGTCGACCACGATCCAGATTGAACCCTGTTTCGCTTCCAACGCGATATAACACTTGTCGATTCTGACGTCTGAAGCTCGGTGGTACTGAACGCCACGACGCTCGTTCAAAGAGATCTCTTCAAAGCCGGTGTAGTCGGGGTTCTTCTTGGCATCGTCCACGGTGAAGCGGTTCGAGTAAATAATCAGGTAGTACCACGGTTCTGTCCACGAACAGATCTTCCAGCCGGGTTGTTCGACGCCCTCGATGTCAACTTCCTCGGTAGCCGGATCAAGCCCCACTTCTTCCAACACCGAGTCCGGGATATCCTTGCATGGATCGAACAAACCCTCTTGGCCGGATGCAGGCTCAGCCGCCCCCTCCACGACTGAGCTGCATCCTGCCGCAGCCCACACCAACATCCCAGCCATGAGCAGTCGCCCAACCCCCACCGACCCCCGCATGGCACCCCCTGTTGATGTGGACCCACTCTATTGGATGCATCGGAGGCTCGATCGGTTCCCGCAATCTTGAAATTCCCAGGTCACGATCGCTGGTTCACTCAGAGCGCATCTCCAGCGATTGACGCTCAGCTCAGCAGTCGCATACTGGAGAGGTTGACTACAACTTCGGGAAGGCACCGAGTGAGCGCACCGAAAGCCCCGGCCAAACCAGCGATCCTCAGCGTCGACGACGATCCTGGTGTTTCGCGTGCCGTCGTTCGAGACCTCCGCAAGCGGTACGGCGAGAAGTACCGAATCATTCGTGCGGAGTCCGGCGACCAGGCTCTCGAAACCTTGCGCGAAATGAAACTTCGCGGCGATGCAGTCGCTGTGATCGTCGCCGATTACCGCATGCCCGGTTTGAGTGGAATCGAGTTCCTCGAACAGGCAATGGACCTGTATCCCGTAGCTCGGCGCGTTCTCCTCACCGCGTACGCCGATACTGATGCTGCGATCGACGCCATCAACGTAGTCGACCTCGACCACTACCTCCTCAAGCCTTGGGATCCGCCGGAAGAGAAGCTGTACCCCGTCATCGATGCGCTGCTTGATGCCTGGGCAAGCTCGAGTCATCACCCCGCCGAGGAAACCAAGGTGATCGGCCATCGTTGGTCCGAGCGATCATCCGACGTCCGAGAGTTCTTGGCACGCAACCAACTTGCCTATCGCTGGTACATGTCGGACGAGCCGGAAGGCCAACGACTGCTCTCGGCTGCCGGTACCGACGAACTGCGGCTTCCCGTCGTCATCGCATCCAATGGGGATGTCCTCGTCGAGCCCACTGACGCCGAACTCGCCGACAAACTCGGGTTGAGTACCACCCTCTCCGAAGACTTTTACGATCTCGTTGTCATCGGCGGCGGCCCTGCGGGTCTGGGCGCTGCTCTGTACGGCGCTTCGGAGGGGCTTCGGACGGTTCTCATCGAACGGCGAGCGACAGGCGGTCAGGCCGGCCAGAGTTCGCGGATCGAGAACTACCTCGGCTTCCCCGACGGAGTCTCCGGCGCACAGTTGGCCGATCGGGCGAGGCGCCAGGCAACCAAGTTCGGCGCCGAAGTCATCACCGCTCGCGACGTCACCGGTTTGGAAATCAACGGCTCGGCCCGCACAGTGCGTTTCGACGACGGTTCGTCGGTCGACGCTCATTCGGTCATCTTGGCGACCGGTGTTTCCTATCGCCAGCTTTCGGCGCCGGGACTCGATACATACACCGGCCGAGGGGTTTACTACGGATCGGCCGTCACCGAAGCCGCACGGTGCAGCGAGCAGGATGTGTACATAGTCGGCGGCGCCAATTCGGCAGGCCAAGCTGCGGTCTATCTCTCCCGCGGAGCTAGGTCCGTCACCATTCTCATTCGCGGCAACTCGCTCGAAGCCTCGATGTCCTACTACCTGATTCAGCAGATCGAAAAGAATCCGAAGATCACCGTGCGCACGTGCACGGAGGTAGTCGGCGCTGAGGGTGACGATCACCTCGAACGAATCACACTGCGTAACAGAGCCACCGGAGAAGAAGACACTGTCGATGCTCAGTGGTTGTTCATCTTCATCGGTGCCGCTCCACTGACCGACTGGCTCGGAGACGTGGTGGTCCGCGACGGAAATGGCTTCGTTCTTGCCGGCCCGGACCTTCCGTCCGAAGGCGTCACACCGGACGGGTGGCCGCTCGACCGCGCACCACATCATCTCGAAACCAGTGTCCCCGGAGTGTTTGTCGCCGGGGACGTACACGCCGAATCGGCCAAGCGCGTCGCGTCGGCCGTCGGAGAGGGCGCGATGGCCGTGATGTTCGTCCACCGCTATCTCGCTCAACAATAGGGAGATTCGATGTCCATTCCTGAATGCAGCCCAGACTTGCTTCGCACCCTGTTCCTGTTCGAGAAGCTCACCGACGATCAGCTCGAATCACTGTGCCAGGCAGGCCATATCACCGAGATCGATCGAGGTCAGGTCTACCTCGAAGGTGAGCCTGCCACCTGCTTCTACGTCCTCATCGAGGGCGAGGTGGTGCTGTCCAAGCTGTCGGGCGGCGAAGACATCGAGATCAACAGGACCACCCAGCGCGGCGTCTACTCGGGAGGCTGGACGGCGTATCTCGGCGATCGTGTACCGCAGGTCTACGCGGGGTCGATGCGAGTGACGACTCCTTCGACGTTTTTCGTCCTGGACGCCGACAAGTTCGGCAACGCGATGCGCGAGTGGTTTCCAATGGCGGTTCATCTACTCGAAGGTGTTTTCTTCGGCAAGAAGAACACTCAGCAGATCATCGATCAGCGAGAGCGACTCCTTGCACTCGGATCACTTTCGGCCGGGTTGACTCACGAGCTCAATAACCCTGCAGCCGCAGCGGTTCGAGCGACCGCGTCTTTGCGCGAGCGTGTCGCAGGTATGCGTCACAAACTGGGAATGGTTGCATCGGGCACCTACGACCGCGATGCCCTCGTGACGCTCATGCGGCTTCAAGAGGAAGTTGCAGAGGTTGTCGCCAAGGCGCCGACGCTCACTCCCCTCGAAGCCTCGGATCGAGAGGATTCGTTGGGTGAATGGTTCGAGGATCATTCGATTCGAGAGGGTTGGGATCTGGCTCCGACCTTCGTGCAGGCTGGTCTCGACACCGCTTGGCTCGAGAATGTTGCTGCAGCCGTTGACGAGTCCGTACTCGAAGGCGCAATTCGCTGGCTGAATTACACCATCGAATCCGAACTCCTGATGAACGAGATCGCCGACTCCACAACGAGGATTTCGACTCTCGTCGGTGCGGCTAAACAGTATTCTCAGATGGACCGCGCGCCCTTCCAGACCATCGATGTCCACGAACTACTTGACAGCACGTTGATCATGTTGGGGCAAAAGATCGGAAGCGGAATCGAAGTGGTCAAGGAATACGACCTCGCGCTGCCACCGATCGACGCCTACGCCGCCGAACTCAATCAGGTGTGGACCAACCTGATCGACAATGCGGTGTCTGCCATGGACGGATCGGGAACACTCACCGTTCGGACAAGCCGCGATGGCGACCGCGTGTGCATCGAGATCTGCGACACCGGCGCCGGGATTCCCGATGACGTCATCGACAGGATCTTCGAACCGTTCTTCACCACCAAGCCGGTCGGCGAGGGAACCGGTCTCGGCCTTGATATTTCGTGGCGAATTGTGGTCGGCAAGCATCGTGGTGAGCTGCGGGTCACGTCTGAGCCCGGTAACACCCGGTTCAGAGTTTTGTTGCCAATCGCGGGCCCACCGCGGGATACGCGCGACGACTAGTCGCCCTTGCACGGCCGGTAGGCAAAGCGCACGATGAAATGACCGACTTCAGTCAGCGAGAGGGTGGACCATGACCGACGGACTTCCAGCGGGGATCGATCCGAGCGTGCCGCCCAGTGGCGCGGGATGCGTCGAATGCGATGCGAGCAGCGGTTGGTGGGTGCACCTGCGTCGATGCGCGCAATGCGGTCACGTGGGGTGTTGTGACTCCTCACCGTCACAGCACGCGAGCAAGCATGCGGCCTCGACGAAGCATCCGTTCATGCAGAGCTACGAACCCGGTGAGGATTGGTTCTGGAGCTTCGAAACCAACGAGGCGTACGACGGACCTGAATTGGCGGCGCCCACTTCACATCCCGTAGATCAGCCGACGCCGGGACCTAAGGGTCGTGTCCCAGCCGATTGGCAGCAACACATCCACTGACTCAGTTCGGTTGGTCGATCGACCTCAAAGTCGAGACGTTCGACGACTCCTGATCCAATGCGTTGTCGATGCAGGCTTGAAACTGAGCCTGCATTGCCTCCACGACCGCGATATGACTCGCCAACACATCGACCAGCGCATCGGGACCACCGACAGCCTTCTGCGCGAACTTGTCCCGCAACGCCTGCGCCGAACCCAGAGTCCCGAAGCCGTCAACTGTTCCCAATCGCTGAGCGGGAACGGAGAGGTTGCGCAACTCAGCAAGCCAGTCGCCGCAATAATCGCGCAGTAGTTCCGCAGTTTTCGGATCGAGTGAAAACATCTCAACCATTGCCGCCATCCCTCTCAACGCAAGTATCACTTTGGTAAGTACGCCAGCAGGGCGATCGCCTGGCGGGTCGCCAATGCACAGACTTCCTCCTGGTGTCGCTCGCCCAGAAATGCGTCCACTCTTACGAACACCGCACCCTGAACAACTGGAATCGCGACCATGCACAGATTTTTTTGGACGTCGGTGACCTCGCGAAAGGTGACAGCGCCGGGAGCAACCATTGGAGCATCACGGATGTCAGTGTCCTTGGGATTTCGACGAACGTCGTCAAGCGTGTGAAATGTCGACCAAACGCCCAGCGCGTACCAGTCGGATTCCCAGCTACAGATTTCGAACTCCGCTTGACGTACGCCGAGCACTCCATTGTCCTCCGTCCCGACATCAACGCCAAGACTCGAGACAACATCGTCCGGGATCGCCGAACATGGATCGAAGAGTCCATCAGCTCCATCTGGGCGAACCGCATGCCCCTCGACCGTCGAGGAACAACCCCCAACCAACAGCGTGGCCGCGACCAAGACCACTGCACACCTCACTCCCACAGCACTCCCCCCATTCGCGGCCCGCTCACAGTATTGGACGCTCCCCAGCACCGATCGGTTCCACCCCATTGCATTCCGTTGCAACCCTTCACCCACGCCGATAATCGGCCTAACGTCGATCTACCAGGGGATTCACAACGAAGTGAGGTGCGGATCAATGAAGGCAGCACGGTTCCACGGGCAGAAAGACATCCGGATCGAAGAGATCCCTGAGCCCGAATTGCGGCCAGGAACAGTCAAGCTGAAGGTCGCATGGTGCGGAATCTGCGGCACCGATCTCCACGAGTACCTCGAGGGACCGATCTTCATCTCCGCACCCGGACACCCGCATCCACTCTCACACGAGAATGCGCCGGTCACGATGGGCCACGAGTTCTCCGGCACCGTCGAAGAGGTCGGCGAAGGTGTCACGGACGTCGAGGTCGGCGAAAATGTTGTCGTCGAGCCGTACTTCGTCTGCAACGAGTGCGCCCCGTGCAAGGCGGGCAACTACCACCTGTGTACGAAGATGGGGTTCATCGGCTTGGCTGGCGGAGGTGGCGGGCTCAGCGAGAAGGTCGTCGTCGACCGTCGCTGGATCCACAAGATCGGCAACATCCCGCTCGACGAGGCAGCTCTCATCGAACCGTTGAGCGTCGCCCATCACGCCGTCGTACGCAGTGGAGCCGAAAGCGGCAACGTCGCCATCGTGGGCGGAGCCGGACCGATCGGACTCCTCGTTGCGGCAGTCCTCAAGGGTCTGGGTGTCACGACGATCGTCACCGAACTCAGCGAAGCCCGCAAAGCCAAGGCCCTCTCCAGTGGAGTCGCCGACTACGTCATCGATCCCACCACCGAAGACGTCAAAGCGCGCGTCCTCGAACTCAGCGGAGGCATCGGCGCAGACATCGGTTTCGAGTGCGCAGGCGTCAACGCAGTACTCGACACCATGCTCGACACGGTCAGGCCTGCTGGAGTTGTTGTCAACGTGTCGATTTGGGGCAAGCCCGCGACCATCGACATGCAGAAGCTGGTCCTCAAGGAGATCGATCTACGCGGAACCATCGCGTACGTCCGTGACCATGAAGCGGTCATCAAGATGGTCCAGGACGGTGTCGTCGATCTGGCGCCATTCATCACCGGTCGTATTCAGCTCGAAGAGTTGATCTCCGAAGGATTCACCACTCTGATCGAGCACAACGACACTGCGGTCAAGATTCTCGTCAGGTCGTGACCGGACGGGGCACCTCGGGACCCACCGCGGTCAGCGACCCTGGTGCCCGCCCCTTGCCCCATCCGATCTTCTCTCGGTAGCGGCCGATGTGATCGTCCTCGATCACATCGGCCGTTTCCAACGGTGTGGATTGCGGATGCACATACAGCGCATCCGTCGGGCAATAGGCCTCACACATAAAGCAGGTCTGGCAATCCGATTGGCGCGCAATCACCGGGACGCCCGAGGGCGTCCGGTCGAAAACATCTGTGGGACAGACGTCTACGCACTTGTCGCAGCCGATGCAGTCAGGCGCAGAAACCAGCTCGATCATGACGCCACCAGTGCAGACCCGGCAGATTCAGAAGTTCGGGTCCACACCGCATCCAAACCGCCGGTAAGAACGTGATGGTGCTGCGTCACATCGAGTTCGGGATAATCGTCACGCTTGCTCATTCCCCGAGTCTCGGTCCGCGCCAACGTCGAGTGGTACATCCAGCGACCGACGGCCGTGATCGCGGCAGCCTGCCGCGCCGCCATCCGACCTGCTGGATCCGCGCCCAGATCCGCACTCACTGCACCCCACAGCGATTCGAGCTCAGCGAGCGCTGCGGATACCCGATCACCGCTGCGGAGGTAGTTCTTGTCGAAGGGAATCAGCTGCGCCTGAGCAGCTTTCACCACATAGTCGGCAGTAAACCCGGTTCGTGCCGGATTACGCAATGCGACGGTTCCGGCTCCGCGTAGACCACTGGTAGACCCACGTCCGACCGACAGCGCATAGCGCGCAGCACCGGTTCCCGCCCACGAACCAGAAGACATCGCCCACGCGGCGTTGTGACTTCCCCCGCCGGTAAACCCTCCGCAGATTCGCTCTCGGGTCGCAGCGTCCCCGGCGGCAAACAGTCCTGGAACGGATGACGCGCAATCGTCATCGACGACGTTGATTCCCCCAGTGCCGCGCACCGTGCCTTCAGCGAGCATGCCGACCTCGAATTTGTCGGTGAAGGGATCGATTCCGCGGCGATCGAATTGCAGGAAGAAGTTGGGTTGCCCCAGCCTCATTCGACGCTGCACCTCAGCGTCGGCCCGATCGATCTGCGCGAAGACCGGCTCGTTCCGCAACGTGCTGGCGATGACGGACCTCCCCTTCGCCGAACCGGCACCTTCGAGCACGCTTCCGTCTGCGTGGAAGAACGTCGCGTACGCGTAGTAGGCAGTTTTGGTGATCGTCGATCCGGCCGCTGCGATTCCGTACGCGTTGGAGAACTCCATGCCGGAGAACTCGGCTCCGACTTCGGCTGCCATCAATGCACCGTCACCGGTATCGACGTTGGTGCCCAAAGCACCGGAGAGGAACGCACAACCTCCGCTGGCGACCACTACCGCGCCTGCCGACACTCGGTAGTCCTGGTGTTCGTGGCGTTGGTAGCCCGCAGCTCCGCGAACTCGCCCGGCGTCGTCCACCAACAACTCCAGCGCCGGCGAATGGTCGAGGATTCGCACCCCGGCTCGACGAATCCAGGTGCGCATCCGCCGCATGTACTCAGGCCCCTGCAAGCCGGTGCGTATCTGCTTGCCCGTGCTGGTGTCGACGGGGAAGGGATATCTGCCCTCCACCGCGAGGTGATCCATGTTGGAGTAGGTCTGCTCGAGGACGCGGTCCATCCAGTGGTGGTCGGCCAGATATCCGCCGAGCGCCTCGCGTCCGGCCTTTGCCCGCTCACGGGCAGTCGTATCCGGTTCGACGTACCAAACACCCGTTCCGGAAGGGGCCGTCGCGCCGCTCGTTCCGCAGTAGCCCTTGTCGACCAGGACGACGTCTGCACCGGCCTTTGCCGCACGCAACGCCGCCCACGCTCCGGCGGGGCCACCACCGATCACCAATACATCGGTGGAGAGTTCGAGGACGTCCGTCACTGGCCAGCTCCTGTCAGAGGTCTACGCAACACTTCTGTTGCCGCAATATTCCTCGAACGAACTACCCAGCGCCACAGTCAGAATCACTGTGAACTCAACCAGTCACCGCCGCATCGGCAGAGCGCTACGACGCTTCCCTCTCCTCATCGGTGCACAACGCGGAGTACTTGGCGAAGGCTTCCTGCAAGGTCAGCGATTTGCGTCGCTCGGCGATGTCGCGGGGCTTTCCCTGTGCAACACATCGACGAGCATGCTCGATCACAGCTTCACGAATGACGCTGGAAATGTCCGCGCCCGTGAGCTCTTGGAGGGTCTCTAGGGCCCTCAGTTCCTCTACGTCGAATCTCACCGTTACCGATCGTCTAGCCACGCTCAGGATGTTACTTGCGGGTACACCAAATTTGGCGAGTTACATATGCGTCGAGTCCAATATCTTTGGGCGCCAAAACCTTCGAATTCCGATCTACGTGGGTAAATAGTTTTCCACTCACGGCACTCATGTAATGCAACGCACACGGCGCTAGCCAGCGTGCCGACGGACACTGTCGCTGTCTATGCTTGCGAAACACTGCCTTCGATCGGAGATATACCGCGTGAGCATCGACCACATCGTTTCCGCAGTCGACGGCGACGCTGCCGAGCGAATCAAAACGGCCCTGGCCGAGAGAGCCGCAACCTCGACGGACACGACCACGCTGGTGTTCGACGGCGTGAGCATCGAGATTCCGCCATCGGTCGGCGACGCCGTCGTGCAGCTCCTGACCTACCTCGCTGCCGGGGACAGCGTCGCCCTCGGGCCAGTTGCAGAACTCCTCACCACCTCGCAGGCAGCAGAGATCCTCGGCGTTTCGGACACGTATGTGCGCAAACTCGCCGACGCCGGGAAACTCCCGATCGAACTACGCGGCACCCACCGCAGGTTCCGCCTCGATGACGTGATGGCTTACCGCGAGCAGTTCCCCAAACGCGCCTAGCTCTTCGCGTACATTCCTTCGATCTCCTTCGAGAACCGATCGACGACGACATTGCGCTTGATCTTGAGCGTCGCTGTCATCTCACCGTCTTCCTCGGTCAGATCGCGATCGAGAATTACGAACTTCTTGATCGACTCCGCATGCGAGACAGCGGCATTGGCGTCGTCGATGGCCTTCTGCAGCTCCGCTCGAAGGTCCTTGTCATCACGTAGTTCGGCGACGGTGGCGCCGGAAGGCTTGCCGTTCTCCGCCTTCCACTTCTCGAACACCTCGGGGTCGACGGTCAGCAGCGCCGTGATGTAGGTCTTCCCGTCGCCGACGACAACTGCCTGCGAGACGATGGAATGCGAACGGATACGGTCTTCCATCGGGCCCGGCGAGACGTTCTTGCCACCCGCCGTCACCAGAAGATCCTTCTTGCGTCCGGTGATGGAAAGGTAACCGTCGCTGTCGAGTTCACCGAGATCCCCGGTTCGCATCCAGCCGTTGACGAATGTCTCTTCGGTGGCCTTGTCGTTCTTCCAGTAACCCTTGAAGACAACCCCGCCGTTGAGTTCGATCTCGCCATCCTCGGCGATGCGTACCCCGTTGCCGCCCATCGGCTGTCCGACGGTTCCGATCTTCTGAGCACCCGGCACGTTGACGCAGTGCGCCGCAGTGGTTTCGGTGAGGCCATAGCCTTCGTAGATCGGAACTCCGAGCCCACGGAAGAAGTGCCCCAGTTCAGGAGTGAGGGCGCCGCCGCCGGAGATCGCGAACCAGCACTCGCCGCCGAGAGCCTCACGAAGCTTCGAATACACGAGTTTGTCTGCCACTGCGTGCTTCGCCTTCAAGATCAGCGAGGGACCGCCCTTGTCGAGAGCTTGGCTGTACTCCTTGGCGGTAGCTTCTGCGAAAGCGAAGATCGCGCCGGGGACCTTCCCACCGGACTCCGCCTTGCGTGCTGCGCCGTCACGAACTTTTTCGAAGACACGCGGAACACCGAGGATGGTGTTGGGCTTGTAGCGCTCGAATTGGGTTGTAATGGTGGCAAAGTCGGACCAGTGGGCCTGCGACGCACCAGCTTCGAACGTCGCGAGGGACACCGCGCGGGCCAGTACGTGAGCGAGCGGCAGGAAGGTCAGGACTCGGTTTCCCGGAACCGCCACCTTGCCGATCGATGCCGTGAGAATCCCGCGCACCTCGGACAGGAAGTTGCGATGTGTGAGGATGCATCCCTTGGGACGGCCTGTGGTGCCGGAGGTGTAGACGAGTGACGCCAGATCGTCGGCTTTGATGCCCGCGAGTCGCTTCTTCAACTCGGTGTCGTCAACGTCGGCGCCCTGTGCGGTCAGCTTTTCGACTGCTCCGTCGTCGATCTGCATGACGGCCTTGAGAGTGCTCGGCGCGTCCTGGAACAGCTGCTCGTGCGCGCCGGTTTCGACGATCGCGATGACGGCCTCGGAGTCTTCGAGGATCCAGCTGACCTGCCCCTGAGACGACGAGTCGTAGATCGGAACGGTAGCCGCGCCGGCGGCCCAGATGGCGAAGTCGAAGAGCGTCCACTCGTATCGGGTCGCGGAGAGGAGTGCGACGCGGTCGCCTGCCTGCACCCCGGCTGCAATGAGACCGTTTGCGACGCCGGTGACCTGCTCGGCGAACTCCTTGGCTGTGACGTCTACCCAACCCTCTCCCTTGGGGCGGGAGAACACCGTCAGATCTGGCGTGCGCTCGGCGTGAGTGAAGACGGTGTGCACCACAGACTCATTGTCGGAGATGGTGAACTGGGCTTTGGCGCTGTACTCACTCACAGGGTGTCATCTCCGTTGGTCTGCGATTCGATGCTGATTCTGAAGCGGTGGAGTGCGCGGGCGAAGTCTGCGACCTCGGACTCGGTCCAATCGTGCAGCCTGCCGGCGACTTGGTCGAGCCGACGCGCGTCGGCGGCGTCGAGGTATTTGCGGCCAGCCGCCGTGAGATGCAGCGGATTGCCCTGACGAACGGATCCCGGATCGGCATACACCCAGCCAGCCTCGATGCACCCGCGCACTTGGCGCGAGATGGTCGAACGATTGACGCCGAAGACTTCGGAGATCTCCGTGGCCTTGCAGCCGTCGTTGCGGCCGATGAAGGAGAGGAAGGAATGCTGCGCGATCGACGGGTGGTCATCGGAATGCCGATCCCCCGTCATCAGCTGCCGCGTCAGGTGCACCAGCTCGTCATGAACGGCTGGTGGACCGGTGAGCGCCATTGCTCCGTCGTGTTGCACTGGGCAACTATAACGCTGCCCCTAGTCCCGATTGCAATATGACCGCCGCCACCGACAAGAAGTCCGTCGGTGGCGGCGTGAAAAGTTAGACCAGATCCTCACCGTTGCGGCGAGCAGTTGCCCAATCCTTGAAGAATCCCTTGCTGATGACTCCCAGCACGACCAAGACCAACGCCGGCCAGATCAGAACATAAATGGTCAGTAGGGCTGTACTCATTCGTATTCCTTCTACTTGTCTCGACGGTTACTTTCCGGACGCTCCGACAGCAGGAAGCTCGTCATCGTCGAAGTCTCCCGTCCGCTGCTTGATGAGTTCGAAATCGAACGTCTCACGCTGATTGACGGACATCGCAAAGCACACGACGGTACTGACGGCATAGGCCACCAAAGATCCGCTGAGCGTTGGGTAGTCGTGCAGGAAGCCGATTGCGAATGGTGCGGACAGCACGATCGCCAGGCCACCGACGATCTGCGCAACCTTCAGACCGAAGAATCCAAATACCATGAGCCCCAGCACCACTCCGATACCGACAACGGCAACGATGTCGGAGAGAATCCCGAACATCCCATCCATCGGCACCCAACTGAATCGGACGGGCAAGAAGGCAGCAAGAGCCACCAGCACCGACACAGTGAAGGCCTTGTTGGTGACCTTTCCCCAATAGAAGCTCGCGATAACCGGGAACACCAAAGCGCCCCACAGCGCGCCGACGAACACCAACAGGTCCAGAATGCTCAATTGCAGACTTGCCAAGGAGATAGCCGCCGCCGTGGCAACAATCATCGTTACTCGGCCGATGAGCAGCATCCGGCGAGGGTTCGCTTTAGCCTTGCCTGCGACGGCTTGGCCGTACACGTCGGTCATCACGATGGACGAGAGCGCAGCAAGGTCCGAGTCCGCCGTCGATGACAGCGCGCCGATGATCATGACAAAGAAGACAGCCAGCAAAATTCCGGGCAGGTACGACGCGGCCATCTGCGGAATCAGGTTGTTGACGTCACCATCCATCGGCTCGATTCCGAGGTATAGAGCGAGCACACCCAGCATTCCGACGCCGATGACCGTGGCGCCATATCCCACGGTTGCGGTGATGAAGGTGGGCTTGATCAGGTCTTCGCGGACCGCGAACAGACGTTGGGCAATGGTCTGGTTGCCGATTGCGTAGGCAAGAACTGCCGCGATGTACGGCGCCCCCTGTTCGAAGAAGGCAACGCTCGAGAAGAAGTTGCCCTGCTCAGCAGTAAGGTTGCTTGCCCCGGATTCGAAGGCTGCCGGGAACCCCGCCGCAAAGAAGATGAACGGCACCAAAACCGCTACCGCACCGAGCATTCCGATCAGCTGAACGAAGTCGGTCAACACCGAAGCACGGAAGCCCGACCACAGCGTGTACAGCAAAACGCCCAGCGCGACGATGAACACACCCTGGATGAAGTTGAACGGCGAAAGCAACGCGATCAGCAGACCACCAGCGAGGAAGTTCGACATCAAACTGATGAGACTACCGACGATATTGGAACCCGCGAGCATCAGCTGACTCGAGCGTCCGTGCCGCGCGTACATGACCTCGGCCAGCGTGTGGGCTTTCGGCGCTACTTTGCGAATTCGCTGGCCAAACGGATAAATGAAGAGAATCATCAACGCGCCCCATAAACCGTAGTGAATGGGGCCGGAGATTCCGTAGGTGTAGCCAGAAGTGGCGGATGCGTACATCGACGACGCCCAAATCCAGGTGGCCGTCATACTCGCGGCCGAAACACCAAATCCTAACTTGTTTCCGGCGGTCATAAAACCGTCGGCATTTTCCTGCTTCTTACCAATACGAAGAGAAATCAGAAAAGTTCCACCATAAAAAGAAATAAGCAGTGAAACAATTACCAAGGTACTGAACTGGACCATGTCGGACCCCGTCACATGCCACATCCTTCGCACATAATCGGCAGAACAAAGCACAAAACCCCTGTTCAGGATCTTTGCGCTTCGTTTCTGCACGCCCTAGGAGCGACCGCCATACCAACACCGGTCACATATTCAATTGACTAGCAACACGCACTTCGTCTTTTCGGAAACCCAACCTCCACAAAATAAATCTTCTGCGCAAGCTTTTGGCTCGACCACGCAATTTAACAACCGAGAATCGACCATAGCATGATGGCAATTTCGAACAAAAACTCCAATATTTTCCCACCCGAAAATATTCATGATTCCGCCGCAGAAAAATCATGCGCTTCCAGCGCATATAACAACTCCGCATCGATTGAAATCGATGCTCGATTCGATCGCTCAGCTACTTCGACAGGACCATCCTGGCAAACCGTCGACCCCACTCGGGATCGGCGGAAACATGCTGGTCCAGCGGATTGGAGACAATCGCCCCGATCATTCGCAAGTACACGAGCGTGTCTCGCACCATCCACGTCCAGTCGTCGTCTCCGAGTCGTGTTCCGTCTGTTGTCGACCAACCCAATGCCGTGAGGCCTTCGATCATCACTTCACTACGTTCGGACTGCGACAAGCCGGCAGCCAACGTAAGGAACAGAATTCGGCCGGCTTCCTGCGCCAACTCACCCTTTCCCAACGGCATGGCCGTCACGATGTGACGCCACAGCTCGCCTTCATACGCAAGAACTGACGCGCCGAGTCCAGTCAAAATCAATGTGCCTCGGAGTTTTCTGACCAATCGCAGTGTCTTTGCGACTTCAACGAGAACTGCCAATTGCGAGCCGCTCCCTGCCGTGACACCGATCCACTCACTGTCCCAATCGAGTTCGTCTCGGGCAGACGCAACAAGGTCGGGAGGCAGTGACCCGAACGCCGTCAAGACAATCCCACCACCTCGCGCGGAGTTCAGCAGCCACAGCAGTTGACGGGTTGCTCCTTCACGCATCACCTCGAAGTAGTTGTCGTATCCGCCACGAAGCTCCGCTTCGGCAACTGCGGCAAACAGTTTCGGCGCGGAATGAACAGACAAGCGGCGCAAGAACTTCTCGAACAGCGAGCTTCCCACAGGCGGTGACTTATGCAATGCCACTGCAATGGTGACTGCTGCATCGGACTCTGCGGGAACAAAACGTTCGGGATCGAACAGTCCATTACTCGCCTGCCCGTTCAGGAACTCGCGATACCCGATCGGACCGCCAGAATCCTCCGGCGGGCACGCCCTCGCACCGTCAAGACAAGATGGCTCAGAAATCGGCTGGTCTTCGACAATCTGCTCCAGAACCAACGTGTGACTCCACCTTGCGCGGGCGTTGTACTCATAACGGACGTACTCCCCGACCGCGGTAACTGCCTCGTCGATCCGGACTTCGTCCTCACCAAACTCGTCTTCCTGGTATCCGTCGCGCTCGATCACCTCTGGCGCGATATACCGATCTGGGCCATTGCCCGTTGAATGATGGACACTCACCCACTGATGAGCGTGTTGATCTCCCCATCCCATCACCGCCTGCACAATCGAATGAAGCTGGTCCAGTTCGATATTCGACGGAACCGAAAACCGTCTCCAAATAGGCGGCGTGATGCAATCGATTTCGATCCGCATGACAAAGTTCGCCGCCGCCGGCCGTCGAGGCTGATTCCGCATCTGCCTCGGCGTAAGGACCTTCATCTGGCTTTGCACCGCTTGATATGCAGGTACCAAACGCAGATGTGAAGCTCGCCGAACTCGCTGACCCGTCATGTATGGAGGCTAGATCTACCTACCGACAGCCGAGATACTCACTGCCACAAGGTTGCCCGATTTGTCGGGGCTTGCATGACGTCGCTGGTCGGCTGTCAAGTCCAGATCAGTGCGGACCTAGCCAGGCATCTTCAATCATCCACTGCGCGGACAATAGTGTGCGCCGATTACCGTAGACCTGACACCTACCGCACGAAAACCGTGCCCAGCGCCTGCTCGGACTGGCACAGAACATGAGGATCCATGAGCGACCACGACACGACCGCCGACCAGCCCCTCCACATCAACGGCGCAATTGCCTTGGTGACGGACGAGCGCGACGAGTTGGTTCGCCTGTGCGTCCAGACCCTCGCCGAACTACTGGGCAGTGAGCCTGCCACCGATGACGACGGCGACATCGTCGTGCCGGTTCACGGATTTGTCGTCTACGTGACAGTTGCGGATGACGGCCCCCAGATCAACGTCTGGTCTTCGGTTCTGACCGGCCTCGGCAATCCCTCGCACGCTGCAACCCGGTTGATCGAACTCGCGCAGGAATGGCCGCGCCTGCGCTTCGCTTTCAGCGGCGACCACCTGCTGGTCTCCACGATGCTCGACGCGGACCCCTTCGCCCCGCAGCATCTGCTGAACTTGATCGACGAGGTTCACGACTTCACTCACGAACTCGACGACGATTTTGCTGAATCCTTCGGCGGGTCCCTCGACTGCGACGCGGATGACGACAGTTACGCCGGCGACTGCAATCCCGGCGGTTGCGGAGGAGACTGCGACTGTGCGTGCGGCGCCAATACAGACGCCGCCGACGGCGATCTTGGTATTAGCCAAGTCAAATAGACTGGCCCTCTTCGATCAGTTCCGCAGAGCGCCCGCTGGCGTTTGTCACGAAGCGACATAGATCTGCGTGCGGTGCCAGTCCAGATAGACAACGTCCGGACGCTCCGCCTTGTCCGGCAAGATCAATCGATCTCTCAGAGGTGGCTTCCCGAGTGCGGCGCGAAGCGGGCTTTCGATCTCCATATCGCTCTCGACGCCGGGCGCGTAATGGAGGTTCAAGTCCTCGTCGACGGTGATGAGCCCCGTATCGAAGGCAATGTCATGTGTCGGACACGCGGTGAAGCCGTTGCGACGGTCAAGTCGCTCTTTGTCAGTGCTGTCTCGCCAGGGCTTGATATGGCTTGCAGTAAGGAGGCGCGGCCGGCGTCGGCCACCGATGTTCGCGCTAAGGCCACAGAACACGCAACGGTGCTCGTGATTGCTGAGTACGCCAGCGGCGAACCGATGCTGGCCGATCCGAACTCTGGAGGTCAGCAATCGCTGAGTGGTCGCGATGGGAATATCGTTACGCTCGCTAGACCACTTTTCGAGCGACTGCTCCAAGGATCTCTCGATCTCACTTTGGACTAACTCTTCTTGTCCCGCCAACCACAGCGTTTCGCCGTTTTCCAATTCGAGGAAGTCTGGCAACGCATGTTCGTCAATTCCGCGGGAACGCGCCGATCGCAGAATTCGAAGGTATACGTCCTGCATCAACACGCTGTCCGAAAGCATCAACGACGCGACTTCGACCTCATGTCGCCCGCCATGACTACGTGTTCCATCCAGGTTCGCCATCTTTGCGATAAAGCTCGTGGGCCGACGCTTGAACAAACTCGCAAAATGCTGGACCGGCATTCCCGCACGATGTGCAGAAGAGCTACCGAACCGGCGATGGTCAACCAACAGCGATGCACAGAGCGACAACACGACCTCGCTCGGAACGAACGGCACCTGTCGGCTTCCCTTCGGTACCTCCTCGCGTGCGAGTACCGATTTCCATTGCGCCGCCAGCGCGGCGGGCGACGGATCAAGAAACTCGGAGATTACCGAAGGTGCCACTTTGCGCCTTCCTGGTAAGTGTCCAACCCGCAAGTTCACACACTAGCCGGCGCCGCGCGGAATCGTTCGAAGCCACTCGTGGGGGATCGCCATCCACCGATGAAGGATTCCGGCGAACGCGTGTGCCAATCTGGCGGCCCCAAGGACCACAACGGCGCACTGGGCCGCAGGCCCCTACCGGAACGCACTCCCCTTCGAGGTCAGTGCCTTCACGCGCTCGACAGTCCAGATCGCAAGCACATCCACCTTGCGCTTGCGACCCGTCTCCTTGTGCGTGTCGATCTCCTGCTCCGCGATGATGTCCTTGATACCGTCCGCATCGAGAGCTGAAAGACGCTCCAGCAGAACCGCTTCCCCGTCCGCCTTGAAGACCTCGAACGGGTCGAAAGCCCCCGGCTCCCGTTTCACCTTCGGGGCAGCAGCACGACGACGCGGCGCCGGCACAGCAGCAGGCAACGCAACCGTCGCTCCATCCGATGGAACCGCAAAAGCCTCTTCGATTGCCTTCGCAAAACGCGGAGTGCGGGCGGCTTCCTCCGCCACGACCTGAACGAGCTTGGCCAGCAACACCGATGCTGAGGCGTTGGTTGCTCCCAGTTTCAGGAGCGCTGCACCGGTTTCCTGCACCTGCACCCGACGACGCGCTTCATCGATACCCGCACTCATAGCTTCGCCTGCGCTTCCGTGAGAATGTTCTGCGTGATCGCACGCATCTGATCGAACTGACCTGCGTTGCCGTACTTCACCTTCAAAGTGCTGTACGGGTGAAACTCCGCCGACGCGGCAATCTGATTCGACTCCGCGAGATACTCCGGCAGGACGTGAGGAACGTTGGGATCGCGTCGAAGATTTCGCACAGTCGTGCGGTGCACCGCCGAGTTGGACTTGTACTTGGTGATCACCAACCCGAGTTCGAAGAGTTCACGGCCGAGTTCTTTGCCGAACTTCGCGATGTGCGTCTGGATCTGCGGAATGCCGTACGTGGAGAGCACATCCGGGATCGTAGGGATCACGTAGCCGTCTGCCATTGCCAATCCGTTGAGTGTGATCGGCCCGAGATTCGGCGGGCAATCGATCAGGACGTAGTCGTAGTACGGCATCACCGGTGCGACGGCATCCCTCAACAATTCAACCGGCTTGGTGGAGTTCCGATCAGCAACCCGAAGGGCACTGATCTCCTCCTGCAGCTCGATCAAATCGAGAGATGAGGGAAGCAGATCCACACCCGTCACTCGCTTGACCGGCGAGACTCCGCGCTGAATCGAGGCTTCGAGATCGAAGTTCGACGTGCCATCGACGGCGTCACGGAAAATGGTTGCGCTGGTCAGCCCTTGCTTGTTGAGTTCGAGCCAGTGATCCTCACTGATCATCATCGTCGTCAGATTGATCTGCGCGTCGAGGTCGATCAACAGCACGCGCTGACCGAATTCGAGCGACATGAACTCGGCCAACCCCGCGGTGATCGTCGTCTTACCGACGCCGCCCTTGAGGTTGATCGTCGCAATCGTCTTAGCCATCAGAACCCATTCCTGTCTCCCACCACAACACACCTAGTTCGCATCGACGATCGCCCCTGTCCCTGACTGCTTCACCCGAAAACCGATTCGCCCCAACGGCTCCGCCGCGTGCGGAAGCGCGTACGAGAACAACGTCGCAAAATCGCGCGAGTCCACGGGACCAGCCTGTGCCCGTTTCAACTGACGAGGAGCCGGATCGTTCGCAAATACCAGAATCAATGCACCGCGAGTCTTCCGATGAAGAGCACCCGCAAGCGGTCCGCCGTTCTTCTTCGGGCTGCCCGCAATGTGCTCGATCGCATCGCGCTCACGAACGGCCGTACCGGTGAAACCTGTTCGGTACTCGCGTTCCTGGCGTTTGCGATTGACGATCGGAAGTTTCTCGTGCCAACCCTTGATCTCGATCGGCTCCCGGGTCTTGGGGTACGGAAGCAGAACTGCGAAGTCTTCGAGCAATCCGGATTCGATTGCGGTCGAGAGCGCTTCGCGGTGGGGACCGAAATCCCACCCGTTCGCCCACTCGAACTGGTCGACGGCCTCCAACACCACATGGGCAGGCACGATGCCGTATCGCGCAGTGAACGATCGCGAAACGTCATCCTTGTCAACGAAATTGAAGGACCCTGTTTCGTCCAACGACTTCAACAATGGTGTAACCGCCTCGAAGTGCCGAGCGTTGATCGAACCGTCGCCTCGCGGGGGCTGCATCGTGAAGCTGAAACTTTCACCACCCATGCCTCGATAAACCAGATCGGCGTTGAACATCTTGTTTCGAGCCGTTGGTCTGAGCCACGGCAGCTGCTGAAACACCATCGGCGGCACATCGCGTGGAGTGACCCACGGTTCGCCCTTCTCGTTCACGCCGCTGAACCTGGTGAGCTCGTTCCGGAACTCCTGCTCATCCCGAACGATCGCCTCGAACGCCTTGTACATGTCGTAGTCCGCGCCGGCGGGTCCGCCAACCGTGCGGCCGATGAACAGGCGCACCAAGTCTCGGTACCCGGGGCGGAATCCGAACCAGCGTCCCATCTGCATCAACGTGTCAGCTTGGCCCGTGCGACGCGTGTAATAAGTGATGGTCAGGCCCTCGACTGTGAAGCCGCGACTCAGCTTTGTTCCGCCGACAAGGATCTTCCATACTCCCCGTTCCTGGAAGTCGAGGGAATCCTGTTTGTAGTCCTTCTCGGCCGCCCCGTTCACCACGATGACGGGGCTGGTTCCCTCGGAAATCTTGTCGTAGGCGGCGCCGATGAACTCCTCCAGCTCACCGAACGAGCTGGGATTAGCCAACTCGCTACCACGCGCAGCACTCACCACAGCAAAGTCCCCGGCCCAGAGCTTTTCCAGCCTCGAGAGACTCTTAGCCTGGCTGTACCCCGCCGACTTCCACAAGGCCTTGAAATCATTGGCCACAGCGTCGTGCTCGGCCTGCTTCACCGATTCGTGCACCAACATCGTGTGGTGCCGATACTGCTTGGCGCCCTTCGATTCCCGGAAAAGCTTGATCGCCCCGGTCAGGACAAACGAGTCGAGGGCCCGCAGTTGCTCGGCAGAACGATCCTCGTCGCACTCGGCCCGGAGATCCCGTACGTACGCTTTCTGGTTCGAATTGGCCGGAGTCTTGTCGTCGTCTTCGAGATCGTCGAGATCGTGGAAGTCCGCACCACCCATGTATGGGCCGGGCCGCTCGAGACTGACGATGAAGTCCGAAGGAAAGACGTTGACGCTGTCCTCCGGATCGACAAACACATTGGCAAAAGGTGTTGCGGTGTAACCGATGTACTGGGCACGCTTGAGTAGACCGAGGATCTCAGCGATCTGACCGTTGATCGCCGTCCGCTCGATCTGCTCGGTTTTCATCTTCTTCGGATCGATCGTGTTCACCGATGCCTGATCGGCTTCGTCGTCGATGATCAGGGCAGGGATCTGATCGAGCTCGGTCGGGACTTTCTTCAGATCGGCCACCAGCTTCTTGAGGCTGGAGACGTTCTTCTTCACGACCGCGATACGAATATTGCTCGGGTACAGATTCTTCGGATCATTGAGTGGAAGAGAGTGATCCACAGTTTCGAAGTGCAGTGCGCTCAAGCCCGCGAGCAGACTCTTGTAGTCAAAGGTCGAGGTGGTGAGCCGGCGGATAGCCGGGATTTCATTCGTCTTGTTCGGATCGATTTCGTGTTCGAGAAAGTTCCCGTCCCGCCAGTCCTCGTCGTTGGCGTAGTCGTCGTCGACGCCGGCACTGATGTTTTGACGACCGACCAATTCCATGTCGAGGCGTCGCTGAGTCTGGCTCCGGAGAATCTCGATAGTGCCGGTCAGAACGATGACCAAGCGGTACCCAGCGTCGATCGCCTTGGCCACTACGCCACTGAAATTCGCCGTCTTCCCGCTCTGGACGTAGCCGACCACCAAACCTTTGGACTGATACGGCTCGGGCCGCGTCGGATCCGCAAGCCGGTGCACAACCTCAGTGGTTGCAATGTCCAGCTTTCCGATTGTCGCCTCGTCCCAGTTCTTGTCGGCTAGAACTCGCTTGTAAGCGCGCCAATAGAAGTCGTGCTCGCGCCGGCGCTCGGAGGTGTACCAGGGGTCCCACGGCTGCTGAGCCGCAATGACAACGGGCCCACCTTCGCGAGGGAAGCGCGCATCCATCTCGGCGTGCGCGTCTACCGGCAGTCCCAACAGGTCGTAGATCCGAGCTCGCCGTTCCGGGCTCTGCGGGGTAGTCGAACCTACCCATGTCTCAACACTTTCCGCATCCCACTGCCGCAGACGCGAGGTGAGCGCCGTTCGTACACCGACCGCACTGTCGTCGAGGAACACATCGATGACGTCCGCGATGGTCAGGCCATCCGGATAGCTCGCTCGCAGGCGCGCGTTGACCGGGTAGAGCACGTTCTCGGGCGGAAACCCGTCACCGAGTTCACGTGCAACCGCACGGAATACTTCATCACTCACTGCACTACCTGCTCCCGGTGCGCTGCCACTGCGGAAATCAACACTTCCTGCCACGCCTGCAACTTTTCCCTCTGACGAGCGCCGATTCTCGTTCCTTCGAACATCTCACTCACCAACAGGAAGACAAGAGTCTTGAGCACCGGAGCATCAGCCGGGTCAAGGCTGCGGCGTCCGAGCAGATCACGCCGAAAACGCGCATTGATCCACAAAGTACGAGTCTTGAGGTCGACTTCGAAGAACTGATCACGCGCCAAAGCTCGCCAACCCACGGCAACAGGATCATCGCCGACACTGAATTCGAAGGCGTCGCTGAAGGAATCGAGCACGTCTTCCGGAAAGCCGGATGCCGGCTCGATGACGCTGATCGGCCGAGGTGCAGAACTTCGGGCTGCCCGCACCGCGCGCTCGGCGTCGCTCAAATACGAGCGGAATCCACCGTTCCCCTCCGTGAAGACGGCCCCGTCGACGGCAGCCGACGCAGTGGCATCAAGCGTCACCCCCGATTTCTCGGGATTGATTGTGATGTGCTGCAGCAGAGAATCGTTCAGATCGACGGCAATTCGTGCCAATCCGTAATCCGGTCGGCCCCGCACTATCGCGTTCCATCCACCGATCTGCAGGAGTCGATCGTGCCGATAGAAGTAGAGCCCCTGCTGGTCGCGGCCGGGGGCGCCGTGGATACGGAATTCCGGTGCATTACTCCGAGCGGGCCACACGTGAGCTTCGGCGGTTACTGTGGCACCGGCGATCGACACGGTAAGTGTCCGAGGGTAGTTGAGGTCACCGGTGCGCGGATACCGGAACGGGTCGATGGCGCTGACCTTGCGCAGCGCGCCAGCGCGTCCCGCTTCGACGTCGAAGACATCGACAGTCAGAGCAATCCGGCCGGATTCGATGAGACGGTGAAATACGACGCCGAGATGACTGCGCACGTCGTTGATGGTCTGTTCGAGCCAGCTGGTCTGCTCGTCCGCGTGTGCGGACATGAGAAAGGTTGTGATGCCGCGCCATTCGACAACAGTTCCGGTGTCGAACGGAAAGCGAGGCGTGACTGCGTCGAAGAATTCGGCGGCTTGCCGGTCCTCGATCACCGAAACTGACTGACGCCCCTGCACTGAGGCGGAGTCGATCTCGCGGCCCTGCGTCGGGTGGCCCGACTTTCGAGACCACACTCGTAGCAAACGAGCCTGACTCAACGACGCTGCCTTCATCCCCACACCGAAATGACCCAGGTCCTCGGCGGCATAGTCGCGTCGACGGCCGTAGGTCATCGCAGCATCGATGGTGTCACTGTCCATGCCGGAACCGTTGTCGATCACCATCATCGACACGATCCGTGTGCCGTCCTGAACGAACCTGATCAGCACGTGGGAGGCCGCGGCGTCGAGGCTGTTGTCGATCAGATCGGCGAGCGCTGTCGCGATGGTGTGGTGCAAGCCAATGGCGCCGGCGAGGGACTCGTCCGCCGCAAGGATCTTGGTGCCCACTATGCGGGTGCCCGCGACGTCAGTCATGAGATGCATCCTTACCGTCTGCCTCGTCGATTTCGGATGATTCGCCGCGCCTCCACGCCGCCTCCAAGAAGTCCAGAATCACGTCCTCACCACGATCTTCGTACGCGCGCAGTATCTTTCGTGGACGGTCTTCGCCGTCCAGACACACGGCTTCGGCAAGGATCCGCACCACATGTCTCTCGGCAGTTCGCAATGGCTCGCGATTGCCAACCTCTGCGAGTGCCTGACGTAGTGGGTCGATGTCAGAGTGGACGATCGCCGGTCGAACCACGCGGAAGGTTCCGTCTTGCCACAGCTCGAGCAGCACGTCTTCGCCCTCGACAGCGGAGAGTTCACGCAGGAATCGGCGGATAGTGCCGAACGTCGGCTGCGCTCCGGTCCACCGAACTGCTTGAACGCCGAGGTGGCTCTCCAACTCGATGGTCTCGCCGCGCACACAGCCCGCAGCGACCGCAACACCGGCGGGCACCGCAAACCCGGAACCCCGTAGATGATCGGAGGTCACGGTCAGTCGATACCGCCACGTACTACCTGACCGGTACAGGCGGCGAGTCAACTCTGGCGTCTTCGCAGTGTTACGTGTCCGCTTGCGCCGGACGATCCCGTCACCACCAATGTTGAACTCACTGGTTCCTTCAGCCTCTCCCGAAGAAAGCGATTCCTCCCCAACGGAATCCGCACTTCCCCAGGCGTGCAGCCGCCACACTGCGCCGTCGAGCGCCACGCGATCGTCGGCCTCGAGCGCGCGCTCGATCGACCGGTCACTGCGATCGGACTTCAGCAACTCCACAAGCTCGACGACGGACTTCGGCGATCCGACGGCTTCGAGCGCGCCGACTGCCAGATCGGAGATCCGACGCGCACGCGTCAGCGCAGACTCCGCCACAACGACAACGCCGCACCACGCAAGCCACTTCTCCAGTTCGCCGCGTGACATCGACACCACTTCGGCGACGTCGTCGAGTGCAACCACACCGTTGGGGGACTCAAAGTCTTCCAGCAAGGTCTGAGTGCGTTTCTTGGCCTCCGCGACGCCCGGAGCGGCAGCCCAACCGTCAGTCACCTCGAAGTAGTCGTCGAGACGGTCCAGAACCAACCACAGCGGAACTCCGTAACCAGGCACCTCCGCCGCGATGCTCGGATGCACGTCGAGGAGGCGATCAAGCGAAGCTACCGGCTGAATCTCGACGCGCAGGCTGGCAAGCAGGTTCCCCACCGCCGTCCCGAATCCGCACGCCGCGTTGAGTTTGACTTTCACGTCGGCCTCGATCTGCCCGACTCGCCCCGAGCCCACACCGAGCTTGGCTCCGATCGCTCCCCTGCGCTGCGGAACTCGCGCCACGATCCGCTCACGCAACACCAACGACTCCCGCTCATCCAGCTGCGAGAAGAGATTGTCGATCTCGTCCATCGCGTCAGTACGGTCCGTGTCGGGCAAGTCGTTCGGCGTCAGAGCCGAGATCCGGGCGGCAACTTCCTGAATCGAGGCCGGAGATTCATCGTCGATCTCGACGGTGACGAGTGGTCTGCTGTCCTGGCCTCGGACCCGTCGCCACATTGCCAGCTGAGCGAGATCGTCGAGCAGCGCTGTGATCGCGGGTGGGGCAACTGCTTCCTCAGCGGTCTCGACGCGGGCGAGCGGAGTCGTCATGACCGCACAGACCAACAGGTTGAGCACTATGTCGTGCACCGTCTGTTCGCTAGTTCCGCGCACGCCGAAGATCTCAGCGGTCGTGTGCGTCAGCAGTCCGCCGATTGCTTTGTCGGTGGTGAGCCGTGACAACGCCGTCACTGCGCGAGTATCGAGACTCAACACCTCCAGCGGGAGATCTTCACCAAGGAGCGGAAAGCTCTCGTGTAATACCGCTGCCGCGTGGTGAGCGATGTAGAGGGACGCCAGCTCGGAGAGAACCTTCTCGAGATCGACCTCGAGAACAGTGAACGACGGCGCTTCGCTGAACCACCAATCAGGCGACGGGGCCAGCGGCTCGAGCAGCGCAGCACGATCGGATACGTAGTCGTCCAACCAAGGAAACAGATCGACCCACAGCGTCTGACTCAGCTCGTTCGCGGGAAGCGAGTTCACACCCAACGTCAACGCACTACTCCCACTCACGGATACCTTCATTGCAGTCAAAACCGACCGCGATGTCGGTAACAAGTTACTGCAGCTCGTGAGCGGTCGCAGCGCCGGACCTGCTTACCCGACAGTCAGGCTTCTCCGCTCAATCGACGGCGGTGAAACCCTTCGCCCGATCTTTGTCGGCCGAGGTCCACAGCGTCGTCGACAGTTCGGCCTTCACCAGCGGGATAACCTCCCCCGCAAATCGGCGCAGAGTGTCCTTCTGCTGCTCGAAGTCGAGCACGTGATTGACCGACACCGATTGGAAATCGTGGCCGTAGCTCTGGTGGTAATCGAGGATCTTCTCGGCGACTCGCTCCGAAGACCCGACCAATGCCGGCCCACGGTCGACGGCTTCCTCGATGGTCCGGAAACTCGTCGACTTTCCGACAGCTTTGGGATCGTGCTTGCGTTTGTCGGCCTGCGCAACGGCGCCTTCGTAGATCGGACGGAACTCTTCGATGGCCTGCTCGGTGGTATCGGCGAGGAACAATCCACCCGAACCCGAGCCGACGTACGCCTTGGACGGGTCGTGCCCGTACGCCAGGTACTGCTCGCGGTAGTGGTCGATCAGCACTTTGTAGTTCTCACGAGGCTGGAAGGCGTTGGCGGTGACGATGGGGTCGCCCCACTTTGCCGCGAGTTCGACGGCCTCGAACGAGGTAGCCGATCCATGCCAGATACGGAACGGGCCGTCGTAGGGACGCGGTAGAGTCGTCGCGTCCTCGAGCGATGGTCGGTGAGTCCCCACCCACTTGACGTTTTCCTCGCTGATCAGCAGTTTGAGGAGTTCATAGTTCTCGGTGAGGTATTCGTACTGCTTGGCGATATCCAGGCCGAGGAGCGGGTACTGAAGGACCTCGTTGCCCTTGCCGATCACGATCTCGAGGCGTCCCCGGCTCAGCTGATCGATGGTTCCGAAATCTTCGGCGACTCGAATCGGGTCCAGTAGCGACAGAACGGTGACACCAGTCGAGAGCAGGATTCTGTCTGTGGCCTGCGCAATTGCCCCCAAAACGACGGTTGGCGCCGACGAAAGAACCGGCCCGGCGTGGCGCTCACCCACCGAGAACGAATCGATACCCAGTTCTTCGGCGAGAACCGCCAGTTCGACGACGCGGTTGAGCCGATCGGACGGGGCAACTTCCTCGCCGGTCACTGGATGGGGTGGGTTGAAAATGATGTCCAGAACCTGAAAACGCATGACCCGTCTTTCTCGATAACCACACAGCACGCCTGTCCCTCGGAGGCTAGTGCGCGACTGCTCGACGGATCCGCGATCCGAGGACGCGCCCAACGCAACGAATTCGCGAAACACGCTATTCAGAAGGATCTTTCGACTCAACGAGACCATTCAGTCGATAAAACTCTCACCGATCCGAAGTCGACCCAAAACATGCCGAACTCCCGCCAGGCAGGACCTGTGTCACCGACCAATCAAGCGCACGGTAAACATGAAGTACTAAGAGTGCGTTCCCTTACTCGTCAAGAGGTACTTGTTATGAATGGTGCGGCAGCCATCGGTGATGGCATATTCCAGATTCCTGTCCCGATCACGGACAACCCGCTCGGGCACACGCTCGTCTACGCCATGGAATCCCCCGGCGGACTGATCTTGGTCGACGCTGGCTGGGGTGACGACAACGGCTGGCAGGGCCTCAACGCGGGGCTCGCCGAGATCGGGCATTCGGTGACCGACATCGAGGGCGTCGTGGTCACGCACTTCCATCCGGACCACACCGGACTGTGCGGACGGGTCCGCGAGGCATCCGGCGCTTGGATCGCCATGCACGAGGACGACCACTACCTGTTCGATCAGATGGCCACTGCGCGTAACGAGGAGTGGATGGCGTACCAGCTCGACAACATGGAACGTGCCGGAGCGCCCGCAGCT
Organism: Rhodococcus sp. UFZ-B548; assembly: GCF_903819475.1. NCBI lineage: Bacteria > Bacillati > Actinomycetota > Actinomycetes > Mycobacteriales > Nocardiaceae > Rhodococcus > Rhodococcus sp. UFZ-B548. The sequence continues at coordinate 22,010 of NZ_CAIJDS010000027.1, read as the reverse complement.
GACCGTGATGCCTTCCGACTGGCTGCCGCGGGTGAGTCTCCGGTGGGCCCCGAGTCCGCTCCCGACCGCCTTCTCGTCGACGACGAGATCATCGCACTCACCGGCCGCGGCCTCCGCGTTGTCTACACCCCCGGCCACACGCCTGGTCACGTCTGCTTCTACCTCGACGACGCCGACATCATGTTCACCGGCGACCACGTCCTGCAGAAGACAACACCGCACGTCGGGAACTTCGTGTACCCCCTCGACGAACGCGACGCCCTCGCCGATTTCCTCGACTCGCTCGCACGAGTGCAAAACATGAACATCACCCGCGGTCTCGGCGCTCACGGCATTCCGATCGACGACGTCGGTGGCCGCGCCGGCGAGCTGATCGAGCATCACCAGGAGCGACTCGATCACCTGCTGCAAGAGTTCGCCGACGACAAGCTCACCGTGTGGGACGTCGCGGCAAAGATGAAGTGGTACAAGCCGTGGGCCGAGATCTCCCCGATGGGCAAGACGATGGCGCTGTCCGAAGGTGCAGCTCACCTTCGCCATCTGGTTGCCCGAGAGCAGGTCTCTCAGGTTCCCGGCTCCGAGCCCGCGCTCTTCGCTCGCTCCATCTGAAAGATCAGGGCCGACAAGCACTCCGCTCGTCGGCCCTGATCTCTATTCCGCTTCGGCCTGATCGACCATTCGGGTCGACGCCGATCGCGGGACCACCACCACCGGAACCGGTGAGTACCGCACGATCTTCGCCGCCCGACTGCCGAGGAACACCCGCGCCAGTGGACCTGCCTTGCTCGAGCCGACAGTCAGAACGTCACCTCGGTCCCACTCGACGCCCTCGAGCGCCTCGGCCCAGTTACGACCATGGCTGATAACCGATTCCATGACGTCGGGTATTTCGGGCAGTGCACGCACGCGCTCGAAGGCAGCGTTGGTCTCGCGCTCGACCACCTCGGCCCACTCGGAGATGATCGGTGAATCCCCCTCGGTCCCGAGTGTGGTCGTGTACTGCGCGTTTGCGCGAACTGCAAACGCCGCCAGTCTGAGTCCGGCATCGACACGCGCAGCCACGGTCGCGGCGGCGAGCACCAGGTCGTCCTGATCGGGTGTGCCCGAGTACGCGGCGGTGACGCGGCGAACCACCTCACCGGGTTTGGTTCGAAATCCCCTCGGCGCCAGCGCGACCGGGACGTCGGAGCTGTGCAGCAAGCGGGAGGTGACGCTGCCGAGAGCCACGTGGCCGAACACCCCGGCTGTGGACGAGTCCAGGACGATCATCTTGGCTTCGTGCTCGTGAACGAGATCGAGCAGGCCACTCGACGTCGACTGAGCCTCATGCACGACATAGGTCACGTCGACGTCGGAGGGCATGTCTGCCCGCGCTTTCGCCAGCGCCGCTTCGGCTTCTGCTCGCAACTGCTGGTGGTATTCGGCGTCGACACGCGCCATCCCGGGCGGTGGCGGCGAGGGAATCACCGCGCAGATCACCAGCTGTTCACCGGACGAGCGCGCCAACAGCGTTGCAAGATGGACGGTTCCGGAACTGTCACCGTCGGGCGCGTATCCCGCGAGCAGCGTCATGACTCAGACTCCGATCCCAATTCGGCGCGGTTCTTCGCACCGAGGCGCGAGTGCTTCATACCGTAGGCGAAGTACCAGATGATCGCGACGGTCACCCAGACGAGGAACACGTAGATCGTGACGGTTCGGAGGTCCTTGATGATCCACAGGCAACCCAGGATCGAGAGGATCGGCGTCACCGGATAGCCGGGAACTTTGAAGCTGCGCGGCAGGTCCGGGTCACTGCGCCGCAGGATGATGACCCCGATCGAGACCACGAGGAAGGCCACCAGGGTTCCGATACTGGTCATTTCGGCGAGGAAGTTGATGGGAATGAAACCGGCCAGAATGCTGATGACGACGCAGACGATGATGGTGTTGGGCACCGGCGTCAGAGTCCGCGGGTTCACCTTGTGGAAGATCGACGGAATCATGCCGTCGCGTGACATCGCGAACAGAATGCGGGTCTGACCGTATATGACCACGAGCGTGACGCTGCAGATCGAGATCACCGCACCGGCGGCCAGAAGTGTTCCCGGCCAGGTAGATCCGGTCACCTGTTCGAGGATGGCGGACAGCCCGGCTTCCTGACCTTCGAACGATGCGGAATCCTGTGCACCGATCGCCACGGCGACAACGGCGATGTAGATCGCGGTGACAGACACGAGCGCAATAAGGATCGCGAGAGGGAGATTGCGACGAGGGTTCTTCACTTCTTCGCCGGCGGTGGACACAGCGTCGAGGCCGATGTACGAGAAGAAGATGATTCCGGCGGCGGACATGACGCCACTGAATCCGAACGGTGCGAAGTCGGCGAAGTGATTGCTGTTCCATCCGGCGATGCCGACCACGATGAAGAGCAGCAGAATTGCGAGTTTGATCGAGACCATGATGGCGTTGGCCTTGGCCGATTCACTGGCGCCGCGAACGAGCAGAACACCGCACAGGCACACCAGGATCACTGCGGGCAGATTGATGATGCCGCCCTGCTCCGGCGCTTGTGACAGCGCGTCGGGGATCTGGAACCCGAAGAGGTTGCCAAGTAGCTGGTTCAAGTACTGCGACCATCCGACGGACACCGCCGCGGCCGAGACTCCGTACTCGAGAAGCAGACACGCGCCGACGGCCATGGCCGGAAGCTCTCCGAGCGTCGCGTAAGCGTAGGAATACGACGAGCCCGACGCCGGGACAGCTCCGGCCAACTCCGCGTAACAAATCGCTGTGAGTCCCGCGACGACACCGGCAACAACGAAGGAGATGATGACTGCCGGACCCGCAACCGGGACTGCCTGCGAGAGGACGAAGAAGATACCGGTGCCGATCGTGGCGCCGATGCCGAACATGGACAACTGCGCCAAACCGATACTGCGGGTCAGCTCACCGCCGTTGGTATCTGCGCCGGTCTCCTGGTCTATCTGCAAAGCCGGCTTGCGCCGAAGTACGTGTTTGACGAGAGTAGCCATCGACGCTCCTCTAGAGTGCCTGGTAGGAAACTGTTGTATCCTCATACTGCACGTAAGTGTCCTGCGACACAACAGTTGGAGCAAAGTTGCCCAGCTCACGCCAACCGTCCGGTCTGGAATGCCCGGATCGTGAACCGCCTTCGGAGAAAACGGGAGATCATGACCGGACCGACCATCACCGTCGACCTGCGTCGTATCGAACAGAATGCGCGCGTCCTCGTCGAAGCGTCCAATGCCAAGGGTATTGCGGTGGCGGGCGTCAGCAAATCTACATGTGGCTCCCCCAAGGTGGCGCGAGCAATGGTCCGCGGTGGCGTCGCACAGATCGCCGACTCCCGCCTGGACAACCTGGCCCGCATCCGCCGCGACGGCATCACCGTTCCCCTGATGCTGATCCGCGCACCGTCGTTGAACGAGATCGACGACACGATCCGCTACGCGGACATCAGCCTCAACTCGGAGTTGACGACGATTGTTGCTCTGGGCAGAGCAGCACGGGCGCGAGGAGTAATCCACGACATCGTGCTGATGATCGACCTCGGAGATCTCCGCGAAGGGATCCTGCCGGCGGAGGCGTTGGATGTAGTCGCCGAAATCCTTCCCATCGAGGGCATCAGACTGATCGGAATCGGCGCGAATCTCGCGTGCGTCGGCGGCATCCAGCCAACCGTCGACAACCTGTCGAATCTGGTCTACATTGCCGACGAAATCACGAAGCGGTTCTCGATCGAACTGCCGATCGTTTCCGGCGGCAATACGTTCTCTCTGCCACTCCTCGAGACCGGAACGATGCCCGAGGGGATCAACCATCTGCGTTTGGGTGCCAGCATCGTTCTGGCCGAATCACCGACTCCCCCAGGACTGTACGAACTGCTGAACAACGACGCCTTCACTCTCACCGCGGACATCATCGAGGCCAAGATCAAGCCGTCGCGGCCGTATGGAGTCTCAGGGGAAGACGCGTTCGGCCGACGCCCCGTCTTCGACAACGAGGACAAGCCGAGCCGACGCCTGATCTTGTCCATCGGCCGCGAAGACATCTCGCCGGAAGGCTTGACCCCGATAGATCCGCGCCTGAAAGTGATCAGCGCCAGCAGCGATCACCTCCTCGTCGACGCCGGAGAAACAGGTGACGAATACCGACTGGGTGGCACGGTCGACTTCACGATCGACTACGGCGCGCTCTTGATGGCAATGACATCGCCCTACGTCGAAAAGCGATACGTTCTGGGCACCGAACCGATCGATGCCAATGCGACCGTCGAATTGATCGACCTCGAAACTACCGGCCTGGCAAGCCATCTCCTCGATCACGGTCTACGTGAGGACATGTCCGGAATCGGTTTCGACTGCATTCAAGCAGAGAATGCCGCTGCGGATCTCACAACGCTGCCGCTGTGGCTCACTGCCGAAGCCTGGCAGAACACCAGAATTCCGATCGCCACCGAACCTGGAACCGATTTGGGTGCAATCATTTTCGCTTCACACGGTGACATCGAACAATTGCTGTCGTCGGCGGCGGATCTGCACGGCCCCAGTTTGGAGAACACCGTCTTGGTGGGCGTCAAGAACGCCACGGTCGATCACAAGCGCGCACTCGACGAGTACGGGGTATTGCTGGTGACGATCGACGAGATCGATCGCCATGGCATGGCGGCCTTGATGCCTCGCGTCCTCGCCGCGGCGGGCCAGGGTGTGAACGGCGTCCACGTCCATTTCGACATGGACATCATCGACGGACGTGTTCTCGGAGTCGACGACACGACACATCTGGGCGGCCTCACATTCCGAGAAGCGCACCTCGCCGCCGAATTCATCAGCGAGACCGGCCTGACGAGATCGATTTCGATCGGCAGCGTCGCGGCAGCGGATTCCGATCCCCTCGGACGGCAAGCGACCTTCGTCGACGGACTGGTTGCATCGCTGCTCGGGCGCAAGGTGGTCAAAGCCTGACGCTGTCGGCAGCCCTTGCGAGAATCGTCCGATGATCACGCGGAGCTCCGGTCAGCACGTATTCATCGCACTCGGCACGCCATGGATCGATGCCGTGGTCGCGTTTCTCGAACCCCGAGCCCGTGTCGATCCCTGGATCATGCACGGAAAGATGGCCATCGGTGACCTGCTGGTCACGGTTCTCGACACCACTCCTCGCACGCTGCTCTGCATCGAGACCGTGGCTGCGCCCTTCGACGGCACGTCGCCGATGGAAGTCGATGAACGCCCGTACGAACTCCACGGTTTGCCCACCGTTCCAGAACTCGAACAATGATGGTCCATCACGTTTCCTACGGATCCTGGGCCGGTCGACGACGCACTGGCCGACCGGATTCTCACGGCCGGCCAGTCACACTATGCGCACTACTTCGGCGACATCGACACGCTGGATCCGACGTCCACAGCTGCCCACGCCCGAACGTTGATGAACGAGCGGGGCAACTGCACAGGTTGCAGCTCACCGATGCCGTTGCGAAAGTTCAACAGCAGCGATCGCCTTCACTTTCATTCCGCATCACGGATCTTCAGGCAGGCTGAACCTGGTGACGACTACCCAGCCGTCCTGTGCCGCAAGTGCACCGGAAGGATGGCCACGTCTGGGCACACCAACTTCATCGACTACATGCTGGCGAAGAATCCGTCGCGCCCACTCTGCGGTGCACACAGAACCGCTCAGTGTGCACCGGGGATGCCGGTCCATCCGTTCGATCACCTACCGGGGCTCGCCGTAACTGGCTGCGTCGTGGGACCGGACACCCCGGAATGGACGTGCCGAGCGTGCAGTCACTCATGGGGACAGATGTTCCCGCCGGATCACCCGCAGCACGACTGATCAGTTCGCGGCGAAGCCGGGAAGCCGATCGATGTCCGCGATGATCGAATACTCCGCGGCGTCACCCTGGAGGATTCGACTCTGCTCGCCGTGGACGTCGACGGGGACGTCGCCGGCCAATGTCACTCGGTGCACACTGCGCGCCTGAGTCCCGTAGTCGGCGATACCGTAATGCTGAGTCGCCTGGTTGTCCCAGATCGCCAGGTCGCCGGCCGACCAGTTCCATCGAACAGTGTTTTCCAACTTGATGATTCGTGCCTGCAGGATCTGGTAAAGAGCTACCGACTCCGACGGCTTGAGCCCGACGAACTCCTTGAAGAAGTGACCGAGCAGGAGGGTCTTCTCCCCCGTCGCCGGATGGATACGCACCACCGGATGTTCGGTCTCGTAGATCTCACGGGTGAATTCGGCGTAGTAGGCCTGGCGCTGCGCGTCTACCGGGTTCGCCTGATCGACAACCTCGGCATAGTCGTAGGCATTGGTGTGAACGGCCCGCAAATTCTCGACCAAGACCTTGAGCGAAGGCGGCAGTTGGTCGTACGCAGCGGTCGTCGACGCCCACGTCGTCGCTCCGCCGTACTCGGGAATGGTCGTCGCTCGCAGAATCGAGGCTTTCGGAATGCGGTCGACAAACGTCACGTCCGTGTGCCAACTGTTGGCGGCTCGGTCGAGCACCAACAGCTTGTCGCCCCTGGACTTCACCGTCGGATGCGGGGTGGTCTGGGTGCCGAGGGTTCCGGCGAATTCGTACTGCGACGTGTCGTCGAGATGATGCTGCCCACGGAAGAACACAACCTTGTGCGCTGCCAGCGCATAGTTGATCGCGTAGGCGGTCTCTTCGGACAAGTCCCCGGAGAGATGGACGCCGTCGATGCGGGCGCCGATCAGTTCGCCTACTTTGTGGACGGTGATTCCGCCGGCAGCGTAGATCTGCTCCGGGGTCTGGGTGACACGTTCGAGTTCGGTGACGGACATGGCGATCTCCTGTGAGTCGGTCAAGCCTACGGGCGCGGCAGTCATCATGGCGCTGCCTACTGTGAACACTCAATCATTTACGCTGCGGGCTCGAATACGGTTGAACTCGAGGTGATCTCAAAGTTCGCCGCTCCCTCGCCGGAGAATATTGCCGCTCACTGGGACGAGGCCGTCGTCGTTGTCGTCATGAGCTGTAGCGTGCGATCTGCCGCACCCACGTCTACGGAGGACAGCATGCAACCCGAGGGCCCTGCCGAACAGATTCGTTCAACGCTCGCTCGCATCGCGCACCTTGCCGATACCGGCTCGGTCGAGGATTACGTGGAGCAGTTCACCCGCAAGGCCGAATGGAACATGCCGGCCAATCCCGATCGCGGTATCCCCGCACAGGTACGACGTGGCCGTGAAGAAATTGCTGCTGGAGTTCGCGAGCGTCGCGCGGCCGGCATTCAAGGTCCGGGCACATTCACACGCCACGTCACCACGGCGATCGCCGTGGACGTGACCTCGGAAACTACAGCCCGCGCGAATGCGGTGTGGGCGTTCTACGTCGACACGACCACAACTCCCAAGCTCAGTGGCGTCGGGAGCTACGCCGACGAGTTCGAACTCGAAGATGGGCGGTGGCGACTGTCGCGACGAGTGATCTCGCGCGGCTGACGTTCAGTCTTCTTCGCCGGTGATCAACTCACACCAGTCTTCGACCTGATCGATCCCCTCTTCCGTCCATTCCGGGCTCATGTCTTCCAGTGCATCGAAGACCACCTCGCAGGTCAGCATCTCCGGTGAACCCTCCGACCCCGCCGTCTCGGCGCCTTCAGCAGAAGCTGTGGCAACTGGGCCGGCGGCCAGCGCAACAGCCATCGCGCCTGTTCCGACCATCGCTTTCACACGCATCGGTTCTCCTCCTTCACTCTCGCTTCGGTCCTCGGGGTACCCGACTCGCCCCGCCCTACCCATCGCCGTCACTCATGTCCGACTTTCGGCGCCGACGGCATAGACTGAGCTCGTCGCCACCACGCTCTCGCAGCGTCGGGGGCGACAGATACACAGCTGGATCAGAATCGGAAGGCATCCCATTACAGAATCTCCCGCTCCGCACGACATCTACTTCGTACCCCCGGAGCAGGACAGCCCCAATCCCGTGGAACCGGCGTCGGCCGCGTCACGCGCACGGATGGGCGAGCTACCCGAGACCGTCCGATTCAAGAATCGTTTTGCCCTCGCGATCACGACCACCACGCCGCTCGAAGCGATGGTCGAAGATCTCCTCTTCATCCGCGACATCCTCGACGCCGCAGGAATCGAGTATCTACTCGTCCGCGGAAACGACGAGCGCCCCGTGATCGCGGTGAGCTGGACCGAGCGCAAAAACCTGCGGCAGGCACTTGTCGAGGGATGCGCCAACGCACCCTTCTATTCCAAAACCGTCGACGCGAAGAAAAGTCCAGCGCTCCTTGTCGCGGACGGTGCCCTGTCGAAAACCAACAAGTCACGGATCTTCCGCTTGTTCCGTCCGAGGGTTCACGTCGCAAGCGGCATGAACTACGGCGCCAACATCGGAGTTCAAATCGAATTGTGGTCGATTTCCGACGAAGAAATCGTCCTACCCGTCGAGAACTCACTGACACGACGAACCGTCCTCCCCGAAGAAGCTGTCCGAGGAACCGTCGAGCGATTCGGCCGGATCTGGCCGACTATCGAGAACATGTTCGCCGATCATGCCTCCGATATCAGCTTCGATATCGATCTGGTCTTTTCCTGGGTCGACGGCTCTTCCAAGGAGTTTCAGGCTCAGCGCGCCAAGCGCATGCAGAACTACATCGTCGGAGAGGGCGACGAATCAGAAGCGCGCTTCCGTCAGATCGACGAGCTCAAATACGCGCTTCGATCCATCCACATGTACGCGCCGTGGATCCGGCGGATCTTCGTCGCAACCGATTCCGATCGTCCGGACTGGCTTGCCGACGATCCGCGAGTCACGTTCATGCCCAGCGAAAAATTCTTCGCCGATCCAAGTGTGTTGCCTACCCATAATTCTCAAGCTGTCGAGTGCCAGCTGCACCATATTCCGGGTCTGGCAGAGCATTTCCTCTACTCCAATGACGACATGTTCTTCGGTCGCCCCGTTGGCCCGGACATGTTCTTCTCCCCCGGTGGGATCAGCATGTTCATCGAGGCCGACACCAGAATCGGATTGGGACACAACGACAACGACCGCAGCGGGTTCGAGAATGCGGCTCGCGTCAACCGCCGACTACTCCAGGACCGCTTCGGTCTGATGACCACCAGGCATCTGGAGCACGCAGCGACGCCACTACGCAAAAGCGTGATGGCCGAGATGGAACGCGAGTTCGCCGAAGACTTCGCCGCAACAGCAGCAAGCACCTTCCGCGCGAGTTCCAATATCTCGGTGACCAATTCGCTGTATCACTACTACACACTGATGAGTGGACGGTCGGTGGTACAGAAGTCCGCAGCCGTCAAGTACGTCGATACGACGGTCAAAGCCGGGTTGCGCGACATGGACTCACTGCTCGCCAAGCGCTCCATGGACTTCTTCTGCCTCAACGACGGCAGCGCTCCGGAGATCGATCTGGAACTTCGCACACGCAAGATCACGGAGTTCCTGGAGAGCTACTACCCCATCCCGGCGCCCTGGGAAGCCTAGACAAAACAAGGGCCCAGCCGATTTCGGCTGGGCCCTTGCTACTTCGGTCGATCAGCGTGCTGTCACATGCTCCCGTTGCACCGGAATGGGCAGACCGAGATTGTCACGCAACGTCGTTCCTTCGTAGTCACTGCGGAGAACACCTCGATCCTGCAGCAGCGGCACCACGTCGTCGACGAACTCGTCGAGGCCGGTCGGCACGAGGTGCGACCCGAGGATGAACCCATCCGAACCGTCGTTGCTGACAAACGAATCTATTTTCTCGGCAACCTGCTGCGGTGTACCGACGATCGGTCCACGCTCGAACTGATCGATCACCACTTCGCGCAGATTCAACTTCTTGCTCTCGGCTACCGCGCGCAGTTTTGCGACGGTCGCGAAACGATCTTGGTGAATGAAGGCGCGGCCCTGGATGATCGGCGGAGCCTCGGGATCCGGAGCGATGTCGGGTAGTGGTCCTTCGGGGTCGTACTTCGACAGATCGAGATTCCAGATCTGTTCGAGCAGAACCAAAGCGGTCTGGCCGGTGACCTGCTGGTCGCGAATCTCTCGGTATTTCTCGATCGCATCTGCCTCCGAGGTGCCGAGAACAAAACTCGCCGACGGCAGGATCTTGATGTCACCCGGGTCACGTCCGGCCGCGACGGCACGTGCTTTGATATCGCGATAGAAATCGGCAGCCTCGGGCAACTGACCGTACGGTGAGAAGATCGCGTCGGCATTGCCGGCAGCAAAATCGCGCCCCTGCGGCGACACCCCGGCCTGCAGAATAACCGGGCGCCCTTGCGGGCTACGCGGCACTGTGAATCGGCCGTTCACGTCGAAATGCGATCCATGAAAAGCGAATTCACCGGCATCCGGTCTCGCGAGAAAGCGCCCTGATGCCTTGTCGGCCACGATGTCGTCGCTTCGCCACGAATCCCACAGTTCACGCACCAGCGCTACGGTCTCCTCCGCACGCTCGTATCGTTGCGCGCGGTCGAGGTATCCGCCGCGGCGAAAGTTCTGGCCGGTGAATGCGTCGAACGAGGTGACGACGTTCCAGGCGGCACGCCCTCCGGACAACTGATCGAGCGTCGCGAATTGGCGGGCCAGTTCGTACGGCTCGTTGAACGTGGCGTTGATGGTGCCGGCCAATCCGAGGTGTTCGGTTACTGCCGCCAACGACGCAAGGACCGTGAAGGTGTCCGGCCTACCGATGATGTCTTGGTCGAAAATCTGTCCCGCACGCTCACGAAGGGCGAGGCCTTCGGCGAGGAAGAAGAAGTCGAACTTCCCACGCTCGGCGGTTCGAGCGGTGTGCTCGAAAGAATCGAACTCTATCTGGCTGCCCGCCTGCGGATCCCACCATGCAGTGTGATGGTTGACGCCGCCGAGGTAGGCACCCAGGATGACCTGCTTACGCTTATGAGAACTCATGAAAATCTATTCCTCGTCTGTCAGGCGGCCGGAGTGCCGGCGGCGTAGCGGTTGGGAACGTCGATGGGTAGACCAAGGAGTCCGCGAAGATTCGTCTGCGGATATTCGGTGCGGAATACGCTGCGTCGCTGCAGTTCAGGCACCAGCTCACCTGCGATGGCGTCGAGGTCGTCCACGAGGACGCCCGGCCGCAACCGGAAGCCTTCGATTCCCAACTGCTGCCACCGGAGCAGGAGATCCGCCAACTCCGCAGCAGAGCCGGTGAAGGTCAGCGCGTCCGAACGGTATTCGGCGCCGGCCTGCGCGTCGAGGCGAGCGAGCCGTTCCTTTCCGGTTTCTTCCGGCGCATCGAAGAAGACGACGATGTCGGTGAAGGCCCGAAGAGGTTCGCCGGTGCGCTGCACGTGTTCTTCGGCGGCTCGCACTTCACCCAGGATTGCCGTGACCTGCTCGTCGTCGAACGGCGTCACGAACACCAGATTTGCCGTCCGCGCCGCCAGCTCGTACGCGACCCGCTGATGTGCCAACGCGGTAACGACGGGATGCCCCTGCGGCGGGCGCGGAGTCACCGACGGTCCACGGACCGAGAGGTACTTTCCCTCGAAGTCGATGTAGTGCAACTTGTCTCGGTCGATGAACCGGCGCTGCTCCACATCGCGGATCTCGGCGCCGTCCTCCCAGCTGTCCCAGAGTCGCCGGATTACGTCAGCCGCCTCCGCAGCTTCGTCGAACAGGTCGCGCACGAAGTCCGGGAGGACGCCTGAAACGATCGACTGACGGTCGGCATCGGTGAGCGCTGGGATGTCGCGACGCCCGAACTGTGCTGCCTCGGATTCCGACGCCGAAACCTTCACCTGCCATCCGGCGCGACCGCGCGAGGTGTAATCCAGCGTGGCAACGGCTTTGGACACGTGAAACGGCTCGGTGTGAATGGTGGTGATGGTCGGGATCAAGCCGATGTTGCTCGTGATCGGTGCCAGTCGGGCGGCCACGAGATGTGCGTCGAGCCGAGCGCGCACCCGATCAACCGCGTCGTCGACGGGCTCGAGTGGGTTGGCCGGCACCGAGAGACTGTCCTCGATGGTGACGAAATCGAGCAGACCACGCTCGGCGGTCGTCACCACGTCAGTCCAATACGACGCGCTGAACAGCTCACTCGGGCGCGAGTGTGGCTCTCGCCAGGCTGCAGGGTGCCAACCGGCACCGTCCAGCGCTACGGCGAGATGCAACGGAGCAAGATGAGAAGAGGGGGTGGAGGTCATCGGCGCATACTCCTGTTCGAGAACTACTCGGGAGCGCACAGTGCCGACCGCAGAAACCGTCAGCACCCGACTGACGGTTCTCGTGGCGACTGCCGCTTGCGACACGCACCGCGCGTATCGCCAGGTGTGATTCCGGGGCACCCCATCGGCATGAAGGGTTGCCGTCCAGCTAGCCGGTCCTTGTTGCTGGAGCTCTGCACCTACCTCGACGGTAGTGAGTATGCGACAGCCCGGCAATCACCCAGAACTGCGCCGGGGTGCCGGAAACCGCCTGCCACCTCAGATGATCGAGCGTGCCGCCTTTTCGCTCTCGAGGATTCGAATACCGGCAGCGCTGAGCCTCCGGGCTCCCTCGGGCGCGTCGACAGGCTCACCGACCGTCACGTGCGCGCCGAGTGGAACGACCGAATGAACAATTGTCTCGTCGTAGACGTGCACCAGGTTGCACCCCTGAGCCCCGTCACGACCACGCTGACCACCGACTTCCACGTTCAAGTCCTGGGTGTAACACGTCGACGACGCCACGGACACCGGAATGCCGGCGAACGTCGCCGTCGTCGAATAGTGCAGATGCCCAGCAAGAATCGCCCGGACGTCGCTGCCACGCAAGACGTCTGCCAACCGGGACTGATCGCGCAACTCCACCAGAACCGCGAGATCCTGAATGCACGGAACCGGCGGATGATGCAGCGCCAGAATTGTTCCGTCGGGCGCGGGCACCGCCAATTCTGAGCGTAGCCAATCCAATTGACGATCCGAGATCTCACCGTAGTGGTGACCGGGAACCGACGAATCCAGGGTGATCACCCGCAGTCCGTCAAGGTCGTAGACGTTGTCGACGGGATGATCGGTGGCGTCCTCGCCCAACAGCAGAGACCTGAAAGTAGAGCGGTCGTCGTGGTTGCCCATCGCCCAGATGACCTGCGCATCGATCTCGGCCGCCACGGGTTCCACGATGGCTTTCAATTCCGCGTATGCGTCGGGGTGTCCCTGGTCGGTCAGGTCGCCGGTGAATATCAGTGCATCCGGGCGTGCGCCCGAGGCCACGATCCCGCTGAGCACTTCCCGCAATCTCGTCGACGCATCCACGGCGTCGTACAACTCCCCCTGAGCCACCAGATGCGTGTCACTGAGGTGCACCAGGAAATGCTTCGGACGCGGGTACTCGGCATTCCGAACGCTCATCGGTCTCTCGCTTCCGCTTGCCGACGCTTAGGCGCCGGTGCGGCACCTACTGATCGTCGAGACTAGTCAACCGACCAACAGTGACTGATCGGGGCACGCCCGACGAACACGAAGCGAACTCCCGCGGCGACCCTCGGGATCGAGTAGTTGAAGCTGCGAGTAGTGTGTGGACAGTGTTGTTCCTGACCAGTCGGCGTTACGTCGACCTTCGCCTGCAGGCGAGCGCAATGTGTACGCGCTCGCTCTGACCTGACGCGTACCAGGAAACATTTCTTCGAATCTGCCCGGCCTCTGGTGCCGCGCTGCGTTTCGCTCCCTTGATTTTCGAAAGGCATAGTCATGCCCAGCTCCACCTCCACCGGCGTGCCGGAAAAGTCCACGTCCCGTTTTCCGTCCTGGGCGACGGCATTCGGACCGCAGATCGTCGCCGGTCTCGTACTCGGCGTCATCATCGGTCTCGTCGCCCGGGCAATGCCTGATGCAGCCGACGGCAACGTCAACTGGTTGGTCGGCACCGTGCAGACCATCGGTTCGAGTTACGTCAAGCTGCTCACCGTTGCGGTGATCCCGCTGGTGTTCACCGCCATTGTCAGCTCCATCGCCAACCTGCGCCAGGTCGCCAATGCAGCTCGCCTGGCCGTGCAGACCTTGCTCTGGTTCGCGATCACCGCTTTCATTGCTGTGATCATCGGCATCGTCGTCGGCCTGATCACTGATCCCGGTTCACGGACCGACGTCGCCGCCGAAGCAGCGAAGGAACCCAAGAGCTCCGGCTCGTGGTGGGCGTTCATCACCGGACTGGTTCCGAACAACTTCCTGGGGTTGGGTGCAAAGACTTCCGTCGCCGAAGGCGTGGCGACTACATCGCTGAGCTTCAACGTCCTGCAGCTGCTCGTCATCGCCGGCGCAATCGGCATTGCTGCACTCAAGATCGGTCCCAAGGCTGCGCCGTTCCTCGAGTTCAACGCTTCGCTGCTCGCGATCGTCCAGAAGGTCCTGTGGTGGATCATCCGCCTCGCCCCGATCGGCACCGCCGCGCTGATCGCCAACGCTGTCGCCACCTACGGCTGGGATGCGATCGGCTCGCTGGGCGTCTTCACCGCCGCCATCTACATCGGTCTGGCCATTGTCTTCTTCGTGGTCTACCCGATCCTGATTGCCGCACACGGTCTCTCGGTTCGAAGCTTCTTCTCCGGTGTCTGGCCCGCGACTCAGCTCGGATTCGTCTCGCGCTCGTCGATCGGCACCCTGCCGCTGACCGAACGCGTCACCGAACGCAACCTCGGCGTTCCTCGTGAGTACGCCTCGTTCGCAGTTCCGCTCGGTGCCACCACGAAGATGGACGGTTGCGCCGCAATCTATCCCGCGATCGCGGCAATCTTCGTCGCCGGCTTCTACGACGTTCCGCTGACCTTCACCGATTACCTGCTGATCGTCGTCGTTTCGGTCATCGGCTCGGCAGCAACGGCCGGAACTACGGGTGCGACAGTCATGCTCACACTCACACTCTCCACCCTGGGTCTTCCCCTGGCCGGCGTCGGACTGCTCCTCGCAGTCGAACCGATCGTCGACATGGGCCGTACCGCAGTCAACGTCACCGGCCAGGCTCTGGTTCCGGTCATCGTCGCAAAGCGTGAGGGCATTCTCGACAAGGAACGCTTCGACGCTCCCCGCAACGGTGATCCCTTCGCCGAGGAACTTGTCGACGCGTAACCCTCGCTGACAGCAGCAGCGTCCCCGCACCCGAGCAACACGGTGCGGGGACGCTGCTTTTCGACCGGAACTGCACAGACTGTTGTCGACCGTCAGACGCCCAATGCCCGGGACAGAGTCGGCCACGCCTTGGGCAGTCGTTCACGCCAATATGCCCACGCGTGTGTGCCGTTCGGCTCGTAATCCACCTGCGCCGGAATCTTCAGCTCCTGCAAACGTGCGTCGAACATCTTGGTGCAGGCGTGCGCAGCAACCTCGATGCCGCCGCCGATCACCAGACGCTCGAGTAGTTCCGGAGTCTGCAGCGTCTCGTCAGATCCGGGACGACCATTTGCCGTCGACACGTAGATTTCCTTGCCACGCAACTTCTCTGCGTTGATCAACGAATCGTGTGCCTCCCACTCCGGACCCCCTGGCACACCCCAGATATTGGCCGGATCTCCGCTTCGAGAAGAAATCGTGGCCTGCACGGCAGTTCGGCCGAGCGGATCCATCGTGGAATAACAGCCGCTGAACACGGCAACGCCGCGATACATGTCCGGAAAGCGTTGGGCGAGCATCATTGCACCCATTGCGCCCATGGAATTGCCGGCAATCGCGTTGATTCCGTTGGTCTTGAGTCGCGCGTCGATCAGCGGTGGCAACTCCTCGGTGATGAAGGTTTCCCACTTGTGCAGTCCCAGCCGCGGATCCGGATTCTCCCAGTCCGAGTACAGGCTCGCGATCCCACCGTTGAGCATCACGACGTTGACGTTCTTGTCGGCGAAGAACGCCGGGGCGCCGCCGATCGTCATCCATCCGCTGCTCTTCTCTCCGGCGTCGACGCCCTCGAGCATGTACAGCGCCGGGCGCGGAACCGAATTGTCCGCGGGTAGCAAGATCTCGACGCCGACCTCGCGTCGAAGTGCAGGCGACGCCACCGTCAGCCTGACTGCCTGCGGTGCGGTCACCTTCTCGCCGACGATGGCCGGGACGACGATGTCGTCGCGCAGCTCCGGCTTGGGGCCCGGATCCTCCTGAAGCGGTCCTGGGATCGTCGACCCCGAACTCACGCTGCCCTCGACGCTGCCCAGACTTCCCGAGCTTCCCGAGCTCCCGGAACTCGGCGCTGCCGTCGACAGTCCGCCCAACTGCAAAGAAAGTGCACAAACGGCCAAACACACCGCACCTGTGCGCGCAGATCGGATCCACGCACGCCGCTCAGTCCTCATGAAACTCCCAAACCAGTCAAAGATGTTTCCGTGAACATACCGTGCAGTTCGGACTTTCTTGGACAAACGACCACGACAAGAACTGTCGGTCGCCGCTACTAGGCTGGCCCCCGTGCAACCGGATTCAGTCAGGGCCCTCGACCTCGACCGAATTCGCGCTGTCGTGGGCACAACCACCTACGAACGCGGACTTGTCTACCTGCGCCAGAATGCAGTCGAATCCATCGGATGGAACGACACCGCTGACACCTTGACCGGCGCTGTATCGGGAACTGCGCGAGAGCCGTACACCTGCACGATTTCGGTAAGTCGCAGCGCGGCCGGTACAGCAATGTTCACGCGTGGCCTCTGCACGTGTCCCGTGCGGATGAACTGCAAGCACGTAGTCGCGTTGGTGCTCGCAGCGGTTGCCGAGGCGAACAAGACTCCACAACACCTCGGATGGGACAGCGCGCTCGAGGAGTTGCTCCGACCAGACCCGGCCGGCCGCACTACACGTGGACTTGGCATTCAATTCACCACCCGAACCAAGGGCGCATCGACAAGGCTCATCGTCAAACCCGTACAACCAGGAGCGAGAGGGTGGATCTCCGGCGGGCTCGCCTGGAACAAGCTCGGAAGCACTTTTCAGTTTCCCTCGGATCACCTCCGGGTTCTACGCGACATACATCTCCTCCACAGCGCCGGCAATTACTACAGAAATCAAAATGCCGCGGAAATCGATCTTGCCGGGTTCGCGAGCCCGCAACTCTGGTCTCTTCTTCGTGAGGCGATCACCGTGGGCGTTTCACTCGTTCACTCGAAGGCCGGCCTCGGCAACATCTCCCTACTCGACGATGCCAGCATCTGCCTCGACGTCCACGGTGCAGAAGACAACAACCTCCGCCTGACGCCCCGAATTCAGGCCGGTGGGCACATCGTCACTCATACCGACTGGGGACTGGTCGGCACGCCGGCACATGGCGTCTTCGCGCTCGACGCCGCCAACGCGATCACTCTCGCACCACTGCACACGCCGATAACCCACCAACTGAGGCAATTGATCGACTCCGGAAAATCGGTCGACATACCCGCCGAGCATCGGGATGCATTCACTTCGCGGTTCGTGTTCAAACTCGGAAACCTCGCTCCCGTCATATCTTCCGACGGCGCCTACAACCCACCGACTGTGTCCGGTCCTCGGCTACAACTGGTCGCCACGTACGCGGACAACCACCGCATCGACATCGAATCGGCATGGAAGTACACAGTCGATGCCGACGAACTGATCATTTCTACCGCGGACACAACCACCGACGAGTCCGAGATCCGCAACCACGTTGCCGAAGATGCCATCGCCAAGAGCCTCGGTGCGGCCGCGGCGAAGGCCACTCTCGCGGGAACGTTGGCCGGCCTCGATTCCATGCAGTTCACACTCGACCTCCTCCCCCAACTCGCATCGCACGACGAAGTCGACCTCACCGTCGCGGGCACTCCCGCCGACTATCGGCCCGCAGACGACGCTGTCGTGATCGGCCTCAGCACGTCAGCCACCGACGGGAGCAGCGGATCCGACTGGTTCGACCTCGACGTCACCGTCGACGTTGCGGGACAAGGCGTTCCGTTCACCACGCTGTTCTCCGCCCTGAGCAAGGGTGAGACTCACATACTGCTGCCGGACGGCGCCTTCTTCCGACTCGACGCACCTGACCTTCTCGGTCTACACCGACTCATCACCGAAGCGCGGTCGCTGCTCGATCGACCAACCGGCAAACTCGCGATCAGCAAGTTTCAAGCCGGGCTGTGGGAAGAATTGACGGCGCTCGGAAGAGTCGAACATCAGGCAGCAGCTTGGAAGAAGCAAATCGCAGGATTGCTCGGCAGTTCGGGCATCGATCCCGTCGACGTCCCCGACACGTTGACGGCAACACTGCGCCCCTATCAGGTCGACGGATTCCGCTGGCTCAACTTCCTCCGGCAGCACAGCCTGGGCGGCATACTCGCCGACGACATGGGCCTGGGCAAGACCCTGCAAACTCTCGCAATGATCTGCACTGCACGGCAATCGAATCCAGCGGCGCCGCCCTTTCTGATCGTTGCTCCCACCAGCGTGGTCTCCAATTGGAAATCCGAGGTGGCCAAGTTTGCACCAACCCTCCACACCGCTGTCATCACGGATACTCTGCGGCGCAGAAGAACCGACCTGGCAACACTCGTCGACGGGGCGGACATCGTCGTGACGTCGTACGCTCTCTTTCGCCTCGACACCGATGCGTATTCGGCGGGCGTCTGGTCCGGACTGGTACTCGACGAAGCCCAATTCGCCAAGAACCACAAGTCCAAGGTCCACAAGTGTGCGACGGCAGTGAACGCACCCTTCAAACTCGCGATCACCGGCACTCCCATGGAAAACAATCTCATGGAGTTGTGGTCGCTCCTCGCGATCACTGCACCAGGACTGTTCCCCAGTCCCACCACCTTCACCGACGTCTACCGCAACCCGATCGAAAAGGACGGCGACACAGAGCGATTGGCGCAACTTCGGCGGCGCGTCAAACCGCTGATGGTTCGGCGCACCAAGGAACAGGTGGCTGCAGACTTGCCGCCGAAGCAGGAACAGATACTCGAGATCGAGTTGCATCCGAGCCATCGCGCGATCTACGACACCCATCTGCAACGCGAACGGCAGAAGATTCTCGGACTGCTCGACGACGTCGACAAGAACCGATTCACGATCCTGCAATCGCTGACGGTGCTACGCCAACTCAGTCTCGACGTCTCGCTGGTCGACGAGGAAAGCGGACCTGTCCCCTCAGCCAAGGTCGACGCTCTCGTCGAGCAATTGGACGACGTCATTGCGGGCGGACACCGTGCGTTGATCTTCAGCCAATTCACCGGGTTCCTCGGTTCTGTCCGCAAACGACTCGAAGTGGAAAAAATTCCGTACAGCTATCTCGACGGTTCGACGCGCAATCGCGGTGAAGTGTTGGAGGAGTTCAAGTCTGGCGCAGCCCCCGTATTCCTGATCAGCCTCAAGGCTGGTGGCTTCGGCCTCAACCTCACCGAGGCCGACTACTGCTTCATTCTCGACCCTTGGTGGAACCCGGCCGCCGAGGCACAAGCGGTCGATCGCACTCACCGCATCGGGCAGACACGAAACGTCATGGTCTACCGTCTCATTGCCAAAGACACGATCGAAGAGAAGGTCATGGCGCTCAAGGCCAAGAAGTCGGCATTGTTCTCGAATGTCATGGACGCCGAAGGGACACTCGGCACCGGACTCGACGCCGAGGATCTTCGCGCGCTGTTCGAGTGAGGTAGCTATTCGGTCGAACCGCACATACCCGCTCACGGTAATGTGAGTCGAGAACGGACAACACAGAACTCCCGAACGAAGAAATCCACTTCGTTCGAACGAGAGGAACCTGAATGGGCGTCACACTTGCCAAGGGCGGCAACGTATCTCTGTCGAAAGCCGCACCCAACCTCACCAAGGTCGCAGTCGGTCTCGGCTGGGATGCACGCAGCACCAGTGGTGCCGACTTCGACCTCGACGCCAGCGCGTTGGTCACCGGCCCGGAACGCAAGGTTCTTTCCGACCTGCACTTCGTCTTCTACAACAACCTTCGCTCGCCCGACGGATCCATCGAGCACACCGGCGACAACCTCACCGGTGAAGGTGACGGCGACGACGAAGTCATCAACGTCGACCTCCCGGCTGTACCGCCCAACGTCACCAACATCTTCTTCCCCGTCTCGATTCACGACGCAGATGCCCGACTCCAGTCCTTCGGGCAGGTCACCAACGCCTACATCCGCGTCGTAGATCTGTCGAATGGATCCGAGCTGGCACGATACGACCTTTCGGAAGACGCTTCCACCGAGACCGCCATGCTTTTCGGTGAGCTCTACCGCCACAACGGCGAGTGGAAGTTCCGCGCAGTCGGACAGGGCTACGCATCCGGACTCGCCGGCATCGCCCGCGACTACGGCGTCAACATCTGATCTCTACCAGGACACGAAACGGGGTTCGATTCGGCTGTGCCGGATCGAACCCCGTTTCGGTTGTCTGCATCGAACGCGCGAGTTAACGCTGCAGGATCGCCCTCGCCAGGTGAGCTGCCCAGGGAGAGTCCTCTTTGGTGCCGAACTTCCCCAGCTCGTACCCCGTAGCGCCGATCAAACCGAGCACCTCTACGGTGCTCCCGGACGTGTCACGTTTGGAAGTCTGAGCGCCGGACATGAGGATGCTTGACGACCGAATCGACTCCAGTGCTCCCGCGACGAAGCGATGACGATCTGCCGGCGACAAACCAGCGGCTACGGCGAGGAGGACAAGAAGTTCCACTGCTCTCTGCGAGCCGCCCGGCGCCACCGGAACGCTGTCGACGATCACCGACCACATGATTGATGCGTCCCGCTGCGCTGACTGTCCCCGCTTCGTCAGCACAATCTGCCCTTTGTGCTTTCGCACCAGGCCAAATCTCTTGAGTACTGCGAAGAGTGATCGCCCCTTGGGAAGGTTGACAGGTCCTAGTTCGGGTTCGTCGAGCATCGCGTCGACCGTCGTGAAGAAGTCATCAGCGTCGACCCCTTCGACACCGATCAGCGTCAAGACCGCTTGAAGGCGTTGGCCCGCCTCGACGTGGACCAACTCTCCGATTGCCGACTCATCGTCAATGCCGGCTCGGGCGAGGACCGCGCGCAGTTCCGGGACTCGCGAGGGTTGCAGGCATTCGACGAGCATTGCGGTGTCGTACGGCGCAACGATCTCGTCCGGTCGAGGTATATGAAGCCGATTGTTGACCTCAGCGATCTCGAATCGTGTCGGCTCGAATTCGGTTTGCGGCCATTCGAGGGTCCATTCGTGGGAGCGCAACTTCTCCGAAGCGAGGACACCGAGGAGCTGCTCGTACTCGTCAGGCCCGACGCATTCCTCCGGCGGACACGCACCGCGACCCGCGGCACACACAATTTGGAATCCGTCGGGCAGTACTTCCGAAGATTCAAGTGTCAGCGTGTGACTCCAGTTTCCGAAGCGTCCGTAGCGATATCTAAGTTCATCGCCCGGCGAGACCATGACCTCGTCCAGACGTACCGCAGACTCCACGATCGCCACTCGTCCGGCGAGGCGCTGCTCGGCGTTGCTTCCGGAAGCTACATACTCTTCGACCTCGCCGGGAAATCGGGTTCCTGACTTGGACCACGCGTGCGAATGACGGTCACTCCACCCCATTGCCCGTTGAACCACCGAATGCAGGTCACCCAGATTCAAATCCGACGCGACGAGAATTCGTCGCCAGATCTGAGTGGATACATTGTCGACGCTGATACGTATCGCGTATTGCGCCGGAACCGCGCGCCTCTTCGAACGTAACGATCGCGCAATCTGAATGCCCCCACGCACTCCGCCAGCTTCTTGTACAAACCTTTGCAGTTCTTCAGGTTCCGTCGGAACGAGTCGCAAATGCGACACCCGCGAGCTGCTCAACCCCACCATGACACTCAGCCTAGGCCAAAGTACTAGGGACAAAGGCACAAAATCGGAGAGTACTTCGCACCTATGAGAGGGTTCACAATCTGTACCTTGGCTAACCAGTCGCTACGTGCGTCGGCGCTGGCATCTTCCTCACCCGATTCCTGCCCTGATGGTGCCCTGATCGTGCGAACGGTACGTTCGGTCGATCTGAGGCGGTGAGAGTGTCGTTCGCTCGATCCCGGACGGGGTGGTGAGTCGGCCGTGCGCTTCTGCTC